>JAOTSL010000274.1 GCA_029864945.1 Gammaproteobacteria bacterium | reverse complement strand
TAGAGAAAATACAGGCAAAGGAGTTAAATTTGTTTCGACAGGTGAGTATTGTATATTCGAGAGAAATTAGTCCAGTAATGCATATTTAATAATGTTTATGCGAGGCTACTATTGTTAGATATATAAATATTTACACATAAAAATGTATAGCGAGACATGAGATCTCGTTTATCCAACTGTTATATGGCTAAGGAATAGTGGTGACTGGGGAATATTTAGCAAGATTTGAAGAAATTGATGGCGAGTTATTCAGGTTTGATACAAGAATCTATCTAAACGCTTATGATCCTTCAATAAATAGTAATTGTGTCGGCGCAATCGTAGGAAAGAACCCTGGCTCAGCTATTCCTAAGACTCTCAATGAATTGGTTCCTCTGGAGTTAAATGGTGACAGGATGCTTCCAACAGTAAAAAATCGCTTTACTGATGGATATGAAATGGCTAAAAAACAGATTCCTCTAAACTCTTTTGTGCGTGTATGGAATCTTTTTTATATCTGCGATCCTGATCTGGGTTCAGCATGTCAAAAGGCGGCTAATTATAAAAAACTGCCAACATGTAACACCGAAAATGAAGGTGCTCCAAGGGATAAGCAGTATAAAGCACCTTTTTACAGAAAATCAAAAGTATTTATTTGGTTAGAAAGTGAAGATTCACGAATAATTTGCTCAATATTGATTGTTTAGGTGTAAAAATAGGCATTGGAAATGGTTTGTTAGCCTGAATATTGAGTACTGATTCGTCAAATATCGGGAATTTATTTTGACAAGCCGAGCGTATTTGTCACCACTGCATGTGAAAGCAGAGAATGGTCGATCGTGTTTGTTGGTTTTGTTCCCTATGTGTCAGCTTGAATCGTATATGTCCGTATAACGCGCCGGCTTTCTTGGCGGTGCTCGTGTCGGTAGCCCTAAATGCTTGAGAATTTTTGCGATGATGGCAGGATCTTCAATTGCTGAGATAATTTTGAGTTTGCCTTGGCAATGAGGACAGGTTTCGATATCAATACCAAACACGCGTTTGAGTAAGCGTGCCCAAGGCATGTATTGTTTTCGAATACCGGTGCACCCAACCGCTTCTGTATCTTTGCCATCTTCATCAGTATCGTCTTTGGGTGGTTGGGGAATGATCTGCGAGCGCAGTTTTGCGTTTGGCGCAAGCACACCATGGTAGCGTGTTAAATTCAATCGTGGTCGGGGGATCAACGCAGCCAATTTTTGCATGAACTCCAATGGTGTCATGACTAAATGCGTGGTGCCATCTCGGTAGGCGCTTTTGAGTTTTAACACCACGTCGCCATTGCGATTCACCTTTACTCTTTCATTGGCCAATGCAGGTCGTGTAATGTATCGGCACAACTTTTCCAGCTTACCGCGATTTGTCGGTGCGCAATAGGTATTAGCGTGCAGACTAAAACCACTGTGACTCACACAGCGATCTGATGGAATATTCCAGTCTTGGGGCTCAGCTGTTTTCAGTGTTAGCACTTTTTGTCCTGCGCGTGGCCCTAGGGCAATTCGATAGGTGCAAGAGGCTGAATGTAATGGTACCAGTGAGGGATCGATGTCATCCGTTTCATTGAGACCTATCATGCCCTCCTCCTCTGTGAGAAATCCTTGCCGGGTTAATGATTTCATGAGACGCTGCATGATCTGATGCAAAAGTTTTTGCAATTGATCTTCTGACGGTGGTGATACAACTTGAAATAATGGTTTATCGTCTACCATGCGATACACGCCGTCTAAGAAAAGGCAATGTAAATGAATGTTAAGATTGGCGGCTGACCCAAATCGTTGTATAAGCGTAACAGCACCCGTACTGGCATCCTTTTTTTTAAGGCCAGCTTGCTTACCGCTCCTGCGCATCCATGCGCTCGCGGCATTTGTGAATCCCTTCACGTCAATAAGAAACGTGGATATCGCACGATGAATCACTTTCAAGGCGGGGGTTAATAGTTGCGGTTGTGCAGCAAATAGTATGCGTAGTGGAATTGGGAACGAAATCACCCACTGTCTGACGGGTTCTTTAGGAATGACGTTGTCCACCAGATGTGCCGCAGATTCTGCCATTCGTCGCGCACCGCAACTGGGACAAAAACCGCGCTTCTTGCAAGAAAACGCCACGATTTTTTCATGCTCACAGTCACCACAACGCAAGCGTAAAAAACCATTGGCTAATATACCGCAATCAAGAAAGGCATCAAATTCTTTTTTGACATAAGCCGGTAAACCATATTCAGTTTCTGTTTCAACTTGTGCGTAGAACGTTTCAATGTGGTTTTGAACCAGCTGGTAAAGGTCGGTTTTTTCAGGCTGGCGTCTTTCGTAATGAACCGGTGCCTGGCCTATTTTGGGTAGTCCTGTGGCCATGGGTCTTGCTTTTGTTATTATTATTTATACTGTAAGGATATACAGTATATTAAATGCTCGCAAGGTTGTTCTTTATACAGTTAAAGGCGTTTTGGAATCAGTAATTTACTGCGGGTAATTTATAGGCGTTTTCGATGGCGTTTTGATTTTGTTGATCGGAATTGTGTTTTTGGATTGGATTTGAACGAGAAAATTGAATTTCAGAATGACTGCTTTTTGGAGATCATCGAGGGGGTTTCGTGGTATTTGAACGGCTGTAAATGGCTAATTTCGACTATTATTATGACTTTAAAATAATCTGATTTGAGCCTCTAGTATCATTGGTCTTTCAATGCTGGTTGTTGTTTGGTTGGTGTCAAAGCAATTTCCTGCCCCTAAAGCCTGGTTGATGATAAAGCGCTTACGT
>JAOTSL010000129.1 GCA_029864945.1 Gammaproteobacteria bacterium | reverse complement strand
TAAATCAATCGCTTTTGGCAATAAAATATCTTGGATCTTATTCTGCATAAATTCCAGACGCCACTGATGAAGTTTTTCAAGTGGGTGCTCAGACAACGGTTTTAGGCTAAACGCTAAAAACTCATAGATATCCAGCGTGCCATTATTATATTCGTCATAAAACCGCTGATTCTCCGAGCTATAGGTTTCTTCATCAACAATTCCTTTTTCGACTAGATACTGCCCCCACAACACATCGCTATCTCCGGCAAGTAATGTGTTATCCAGATCAAATATGGCAAGACTCAAATTTCTGCTCCTGATTTTAGTAAAATTTTCTCGAATTATTCTAACATACTGCATTACGACTTAGAAAAATCTACTGATAACAATGCATTACAAGTAGTGTTTAAAGTATTAGAATAAGTAATCTGCATTTAAATGATGAAATAACAAACAACATCATGGTTAAGTCACAAATTAATTAAGAGTAAATCCCTAAGGTATTTGAATAAAAAGACCATATTTGTAAAATTAATCACAATAAAACAGGAATTTACTACGAATTCACGTCAGAATTCGCTAATATTAGGGTTCCGATTATAAAATTATTTATTTTCCTAATTTGTTGTGTTTTATAGAGTTTACTTGTGATAGATGTTGATGGTTATAGATTAAATGTGGGTATTATTCTGTGTAATCAGGATAATAAACTCCTATGGGCGAGAAGAGTTGGTCAGGATGCTTGGCAATTTCCTCAGGGTGGAATAATGCAAGGCGAAGCGCCAAAAGAAGCATTACTCAGAGAGCTCCATGAAGAAGTCGGTTTAACTGAAAAAGATATTAGCCTGCTCGGGACCACTCAAAACTGGTTACGATACGATTTGCCCGAACGATTAATTCGCCATGGAAGCAAGCCGCTTTGCATTGGTCAAAAACAAATTTGGTATTTATTACGATTTGAAACCCACGAAGACAATATCAATCTCGAGAGATCTGACAAACCCGAATTTGATGATTGGAGCTGGGTTGATTATTGGCACCCGTTAAAAGAAGTTGTTGATTTTAAATATGAGGTTTATGAAGCTGCATTATCAGAGCTTGCTCCACTTTTATTCGGAGATGATAAAACGCAAACAAGTATAAAAAATAAAGCGTAACGTTTTTGGATTACAAATATTATTAACTAACCATGAAATAAAGGAATTTAATGCTTGAAGCAATGCGCAGGATCATTCAGGAGGTAAATTCAGCAAAGAATTTAGATCATGCACTGAATTTGATCGTTTCTCGCGTAAAGCAAGTAATAAAAACCGACGTCTGCTCCGTTTACCTCTGCGACACCCCTAATCAACAAATAGTATTAATGGCCACTGATGGCTTGCAGCCGTCAGCGGTAGGTAAAGTTAGGCTAAATTTAACTGAAGGCCTAATAGGCTTGGTAACTTCTCGCGCTGAGCCAGTCAATCTAGCAAATGCTCAGTCTCATCCTCAATTTAAATTTTTGCCAGACACTGGCGAGGAAAATTACTCCGGCTTTCTCTGTGTGCCAATCGTTCATCATCGCACTGTGCTTGGTGTTATCAGTGTTCAGCAAGTTGAAGTGCGCACTTTTAAAGAAGATGAGCTTACCTTGCTTGTTACTATCGCCGCACAATTAGCGGGTGCAATTGCACATGCAGAAGCAGTTGGTGATATCAATGGATTACATCAGGGCATAAGACACAATGAGCTGGATCGTCCGATAAAAGGACTTTCCGGCTCGGCCGGAGTCGCAATTGGTTGCTCTATCGTTGTATACCCCCCGGCAGACCTGGAAGCCGTGCCTGTCAGGAAAACGGATAAGCCCGAAACGGAAGTTAAAGTTTTCCTAAAGGCCATTAAAGCCACAAAAAAAGAATTAACAGATTTAAAAGAGCGAGTAACTCATTTACCAGAAGAAGACCAAGCTCTATTTGCAGCATATCTACTCATGCTGGAAAGTAAAACACTCGTTAGCAAAACACTGGAACGAATTCATCAGGGTTATTGGGCATCATCAGCACTTAAAGATACCGTACTGGAACATATTAATTTATTTTCTTCCATGGAAGACGACTACCTCCGTGAACGCGCACAGGATATTCGTGACCTTGGTCGGCGAATACTCATGCATATTCAATCAGGTAGCAAAGGCGCTAAAACTTACCATAAGCAAACCATACTTGTTGGTCACGAAGTCACTGCTGCTGATTTAATGGATGTACCTGAAAGTAAACTCGTGGGGCTGGTTTCTTCAACAGGTTCCGGGTCGTCCCATGTGGCAATTTTGGCGCGAGCGCTTGGCGTGCCTGCTGTTATGGGCGCAATAGATCTACCAATTAATCAACTTGATTCTAAAACACTTGTGGTAGATGGGTATCAGGGAAATATTTATATAGAACCCAGCCCTAGGGTGATGGAAGAGTTCAGCCAAATTATTCAGGAGGAAAATGAATTAAGCGCGGAATTACGAGTATTAAAAAGCCTACCTTCAATCACCCCTGATGGTGTTCATATCCCTTTATTTGTCAATTCAGGTTTATTGTCTGATTTGCCCGCATCACAAAATAGTGGGGCTGAAGGCATCGGTCTTTATCGAACAGAATTTCCATTTATGACTCGTGATCGTTTTCCCAGTGAAGATGAGCAATGCAAAATATATCGACAAATACTAAAGTCATTTGAACCAAATCCCGTCACCCTGCGCACCCTGGATATTGGTGGCGATAAAAATTTAGCGTATTTTCCAATTAGTGAAGAAAACCCCTTTCTCGGTTGGCGCGGTATTCGAATCAGCTTGGACCACCCAGATATATTCATAACCCAGTTAAAAGCCATGATGTTAGCCAGCGATGGCTTAGACAACCTTAATATTTTATTACCTATGATCACCAGCGTTACCGAAGTTCATGAGTCTCTAAAATACATTCACAAAGTGCACGAGGAGCTTATCGAAGACGGGTATAAAAATATTTGCATGCCTAAAGTGGGTGCAATGATTGAAGTTCCCTCCGCAGTTTATCAAATTGATCGAATTGTTAAGCTGGTTGATTTTGTATCCATTGGAACAAATGACCTCGTCCAGTACATTCTTGCGGTTGATCGCAACAATTCAAATGTTGCCGATTTATATGATAACTTACATCCCTCTGTTATCCAGGCGGTTAAACAAATAATACAAAGTGCTTCCAAAAACAATGTATCCGTCAGCGTTTGTGGTGAAATGGCTGGTGACCCCGCTTGTGCGCTTTTGTTATTGGGGATGGGAGCGGACATGTTAAGTATGAGTGTTGTTTCACTACTGAAAATAAAATGGGTAATCAGAAGTTTTAGTTACGCTCATGCCAAACAGTTGCTTGAAGAGGTTGAATTACTAGAAGATGGTGTCAGTGTTAGAAAGCACTTGAATGATGCCTTAAGCGAAGCAGGACTGGGTGGATTAATTCGTCCCGGAAAGCGCTAATGCACGCTTAATTACTAATGGACTCACCACTTTATAACTCGCAATACAGAGGTCGTTTCGCCCCCTCTCCCACTGGCTCGCTTCACATGGGTTCTTTATTTACTGCTTTGGGCAGTTATTTACAGGCAAAAAAACACGGGGGAAAATGGCTTGTTCGTATAGAAGACCTGGACCCGCCGAGAGAAATAAAGGGAGCCGCTGATTCTATTTTACGCACACTTGAAAGTTATGGCCTGTACTGGGATGAAGATGTTGTTTACCAAAGTCAGCGCCACGGACTATATGAACAAGTTTTAAGCCAGCTAGATGAAAAAGAACTCCTTTTCAAATGCACGTGCAGCAGGAAAAGCATAAAAGAAATTGCGGCTTCAGGTCCCATCGGCTTTATATATCCTGGTAATTGTCGCGACAAAAAAATAATCTCATCCAGTCACGCTGTGCGACTTAAAACCAGTGACACTGTAATTACGATTAATGACTTACTACAAGGAACAATTAGTCAGAGCATTGCAAAACAAATTGGTGACATTAAGTTAAAACGCGCCGATGGTTTATATTCATATCAACTGGCAGTAATTATTGATGATTGTTTGCAAAATATAACAGAAGTCGTACGTGGTTTTGATTTATTTGAATGCACTCCAATACAGATTTTTTTGCAGCAACTTCTTAACTACCCAACGCCCCGCTATCTTCACCTTCCTATCCTGGTAAATGAAAAAAACGAAAAACTCAGTAAACAAACAAAAGCACAAGCCGTTAGTATTTCACGTGTAGAAAAAACACTTTTCACTCTATTGACTCAAATGAATCAAAACCCACCTCTAGAGCTAAAAAATGAGAATAAACAAACTATTTTAACCTGGGCCATCAATCATTGGGATCATCAAAAAGTGACGGGTAAAACCATAATGACAGTGGAACCACCTAAAAATTAGAAACTAATTTAGCCCGTTTTTTATACTTTCCCAGCATGTGAACAATCTGAACGCCGAATCAATAGCATGATGACTTAAAAAAAAATGGAAAAAACAGCGGAAAAGGAATGCATTAACGAAAAAGAAACGTTTGATCAGATGAATAAACAATCTAATCAAACGTTTGACACTTCAAGAGGAGAATCCAGTTAATGTCACAAAATCAGACTCCTCAACTTTAGTCGAGTTCAATCCAAGTAAATAAAAAATGAGAAAAAGTTTAATTATTTAACTGATGCATGCATAAAAAGCACTGTTATTCGGCTTGTGAATCATTTAGTCATATTTTCTTGGTTTTTACCGATCCCAATCTGTTCAATAAGCTCAAGTATTTACTTAAGTTTGCCGTTAATCCTGTAGGTATCACTACTATTATCACTGAGGGTTAGCCGGAGCATGCGTTCCATAAATCTAAATATACCAAGTTATTCATTATTGAATAATTTTCCGAATACACGATTTTCAACTACCTCATTGTTATTATTGGTTTTTTTGATAATTGGAGTTACCCAGCCAGCATATTCAGCGGAAAAAGGACTGGATGTAGCTCTGGTTCTTGATACATCTGGCAGCATGAAAAAAAACGATCCCAATCATTTGCGTATTCAAGCCGCAAAACTGTTTGTATCACTGCTTTCACGTAAAGATAAAGTATCACTAATTGGCTTCAGTAACCGGGCATACCCGCTAACCCCCCTACTATCTTTAAATAGTCGAAAAAATGAAAAGAAGTTACTTGGTGCTATTGAAAAAATGAGTACTAATGGACAACTTACAAATCTCCACGATGCTCTACTCGGTGGTTACGATCTGTTGAAAAGACATAAAGAAAAAAATCGATCACGTCATATAATATTGATGTCAGATGGAAAAATGGATCTAGGTAACAAAGAGCGAAATTTAAAATTACTTGAAAAAACACTCGAAGAACTCACCCCAAAACTCGCGAAAGAAAATATAAAAGTACATACAATTGCCTTCACCAGTGATTCATACATACCACTATTAAAACTTGCCGCTGAAGATACAAATGGGCAATTCATTTTACTAAAAGATGCCAACGGCATTCACCAAGTATTCGAAAATATATTTGAACGCACTAAACTACCGGAGATGCTACCCCTTGAAAATGACAGCTTTATTGTTGATGACGAGGTAAAGGAAGTTACTATTGTTACCTCAAAGTTTAAGCCGAATAGCATAATTACCCTACAATCACCAGATGGTGAAGAGATCTCGCTGGACAATCGTAAGCAAAATGTTAACTGGTTTCAAGCAAGAAAATTTGACTTAATTACCGTTAAAAATCCCGCCAGAGGGTATTGGAAAATTAACTACAGTGAAGGTGGGAATAAGGCCTATATCGTATCGGACATCAAGTTGGAAACATCAAGCACAAAACTTAATGCTGAGCCAGGTTCGCCACTCCATATTCAAGCAAAACTAGTAAAGAATAATAAGATAATAAAAAATAGAGAGATTCTCAATTCCACTAAATTTACGGTAAAAGTCACATCACCAGTCGGTTCAATGATTGAAAACAAACTTAAAGATGATGGATCAGAAATCGGAAGCGAACGAAAAGACGGTATTTATGGCATTAGCTACTCCTTTGATAAACAAGGGCCATATAAAATAGAAATCATAGCTCAAGGTGAAACTTTCGACCGTAAAAAAACACTTTTTGTTGATGTTAAATCTGAAACCTTCACAACACCTTTTACTATACAACAAGACACAGTCAGAAAACCGGATATTTTGGACACCGTTACAGCAGAAAACCAAACAGATAACGTCGTTGATAATGAAGCATCGTCACAAAAGAACAGTCAAAAACAGGGTGAACATGATGCTAGCTCTTCTGATAGTTCTGTTCATAATAAATCTAACGTAGACGCAAGCAATGGCCCCGAAAACGATAATCGCAATGAAACGAAAATCGAAACTAGTAGCCACGATAGCGAAAGTGATGAGCATACGAGTATAGATAATCACTTGTCAGCGTCGTCCGAAAAAGAACTAACAGCCGATGAACTTGAGGCAAGCAGTCATTTTGGAGTCAAAGATGCGGTCATCGCATTTATTTCATTTAATGCTTTTCTTGCCATGATGGGTGGAGGTTATTATTTTTGGTATAGAAGACAACAAAAACAAAAGGATAAAGATAAATCCCCAACGGAAGAAAACGAAACATCAGATACAGATAGCAAAGCAGACCCTTTTACTGACATTAATATTAATGATACTGAACCCGAAAGTTCGATGGAGCTATCATCACAAGATGAATTTAGTACATCAATATCGGATATAGATTTAGAAGATGAATTATCATCAATATTGGAAAATGAAAAAGATGATAAGTAAAAGTCTTAAAATTATAAACTCAGATCTTGCGTGGACAATACATCATGATTAAAATGAATTTTCTTGTATTCTTAAGTTTAATGGAAATCACCTTTATAGTCCTAGTTATTGCCGTAGTACAAGCTTTTTTTATTAAAAAGTATCGCCCTTACTATCTTTCGAACACACGGCCGGAACTATTTTTGAGAAAATACATTCAACGCATGATAAAACAAACGCGAAAGTTTGGTGCTGGCTTTGAAAAAGCGGCTGATGAAGGAGACACTTCAGCTTACAAAACTCGGCAACAAATGACTGCCAGATTAAATTGGCTAGTACTAGAAAGAGACTTTGCGACAACCATACACCCTGACATTCGTTATTGGGAAGATATAAATCACCGTATAAAGGAAATGTTGAGCAAATGGAAAGAAGTGGAAATAATCAAAGAGCCTCCTGATTTAAAAATCATACGACTCGCAATGGATGCTGATGACGATGATGGCGGATCAGGTGGGTCTTCTGGAACCGGCATAAGTGAGGAAGCTAAAGCTGAAATAACGTCATTAAAGAAACGTGTCTTTGCTATGTCGGGATACGAATCAATGTATAACGAAATGGAAATGGCATATCAAACATTAGACGGTACGTACAATGATTTAAAGAACTCTTTAAATGATCTTCAGCTCGAAGCTGGTGAAGCAGATAAATTACGTGATCTACTCAAGCAACAGGAAGTTCAGGAAGAAAGCCTAGGTGCGATGCTAGATGAGATGGAAGCATCAAAGGAACGATTAAGCGACGAGCTTCAGCAGTTAGAGCAAGCCTTTGGAGCTTTGGAAAAAGAAGCCATGGATTCTAACCCATTACAACACAGCGAAAACCCGGATGCTCAGGAAATTGTTGACATTTTAACGCAACAAGAGGATCTTTTAAATAGTCTAAAAAATACGGTTGATATGTTAAAAATAAAGCCAAAAGAAAAGGACAAGTTAAATGAATTCACGGAAAAAATAGAACGAAGTAACAAAGAAATTAACCACAGTATGCAAATGCTGGAGCTAGAAAGAGAAAGATTAGCCGAGGAAGTTGTACAACTTCAAGAAGAAGGCGCGCAAGAAGAAAACTAATACTGTAAAAACCCTGTCACCTCAGTAAGACATCTCAATATATAATTACATCAGGTCTGACCAAATAGCATATTTATATCCATTAAGGTCAGAAAAATGAAATCGTCGGCCGCCAGGAAATGGAAATAGATCTCGAATTAATGACACTCCCGCCTTTTCAGTTTTTTAAAATAAATTATACTTGTTCGCAATCATTTAGAACTAATGCGGGTGGTTCAAATGAAAAGGTAAATGTGCCGGTCTTCCTAAGGGTGCTCAAGCCTAATATGTGCCGTGTTTTCCCGGGGAATACAGCGGCCTCCACATTATGCAGCTCACAGGAGGGTCCGAGTGTAAGGGTGTTTATACGGTATACCGGTACAATTTTTTCTGTACCATCAGCTAAAATACCGCGTAATTTTTTCACATAAGTCGCATTTCCGCTCGCCTTGAGGATTTCTAAGGTGTTTTCATTTATGGTGGTATAACCGGAACCTGTATCGACCATAAATTCCGTAATACCATAACCTTTGATATGACCATTAATATAAAACGTAGATGCGCCTTTATCCTTCATCGGTAAGGAATTTGTCATTTCCGCGGAATATACAGGGTTTAACCAAGTGGAAATCACTACAATCAATAAACTGAAATTTTTTATCATAAGGATGGAAATCGTTTTTAGTAAATGGACGCGGAAAAATAAAACACGATATTGCACCAATCACAAAAGGTATTAAATTCAAGGTCTATATATTATAGTTTAACGTAAAGTCTGTTAATTATTATCGTCCAGTTCTTGATTTTCATTAGTTTTGGCGTTACCAGAGAGATTGAAAAAATTGATTTCTATTTCAGCACTATTTTCAGCACTATTTTC
>JAOTSL010000128.1 GCA_029864945.1 Gammaproteobacteria bacterium | reverse complement strand
GACAGGATTTGAACCTATGACCTTCGGGTTATGAGCCCGACGAGCTACCAGACTGCTCCACCCCGCAACTGTATATCGACTTAAAACTATGCCACGGAAATTTTATTTACAAAAAACGTGTCGCTTAGCGATACGATTGGTAGCGGGGACAGGATTTGAACCTATGACCTTCGGGTTATGAGCCCGACGAGCTACCAGACTGCTCCACCCCGCAACTGTATATCGACTAAAACTATGTCACGGAAATATTATTTACAATAAACGTGTCACTCAACGATACGATTGGTAGCGGGGGCAGGATTTGAACCTACGACCTTCGGGTTATGAGCCCGACGAGCTACCAGACTGCTCCACCCCGCACCTGTTGTATCGATTTGAGGCGTGTATACTATCATGGAAATTCTGTTTATCAAGCGCTTATTATTTTATATTAAGCCACGCAAGAAAAATCATTGTAAGTGTATAATATATTGAGACTTTATCAGTAATAACTCAGGCGATATAGACTATTAGCCATCGTTTTTTCAAAAAAAATCACCATGTTTATGGAAACAAGCTAATTTAGGCTATTATAAGCATCCATATTGGCTAACACAGAATCCATACATGAAATTTATTACCGACTTTTTCCCTATCCTATTGTTTTTTATCGCTTATAAGATGTATGACATCTATATTGCAACGGCTGTCGCTATTGTTGCTGCAGTTATTCAAGTAGCTTACGCTTGGCACAAACACCGCCATGTAGAAAATATGCAATGGATCACTCTTGGACTCATCGTCGTGTTTGGCGGCTTAACGCTGGTCTTGCAGGATGAAACATTTATTAAATGGAAACCCAGTGTTGTTAACTGGTTATTTGCCATTGCCTTTCTAGGAAGCCAGTATATTGGTGGCAAAACATTCATCGAGAGAATGGTGAGTGGTAATTTTGATTTACCAAAAGCAGTTTGGAACAGGCTCAATATGAGCTGGGTCTTCTTTTTTGTATTTTCCGGCTTTGCCAACCTTTACGTTGCTCAAAATTATGATACAGACACGTGGGTGAACTTTAAGCTGTTTGGCATGCTAGGATTAACATTTATTTTCATCATCGGACAGGGCATCTATATGACCCGTTTTATGAAGAGCAACGCGTTAGATAACAAGGAAAATTAATGTTATATGCTATTATCAGCCAAGATGTAGAAAACAGTCTTGAAAAAAGACGCGCAATTCGACCTACTCACTTGGTCCGTTTAGAAGAGCTTCAAGACCAAGGGCGACTGATACTTGCAGGCCCTCACCCCGCGATCGATAGCGCAGACCCAGGTCAAGCGGGGTTTTCCGGTAGCTTGGTGGTCGCTGAATTTGCAGACTTGGAAGCAGCTCAGGACTGGGCAAATCAGGATCCATACTTAATATCTGGCGTATACAGTAATGTCACGGTTAAACCGTTTAATAAAGTTTTTCCTATCTAGCATTGAACTCTATTTTAAAAACACGAACTAATACAAATAATCGATTAAGGTATAATTAGCAAAATGAAAAACAGTTTTTACAAATCGGCACTATTGAGTGCTTGTGTTATTTTATCCGGTACACAGCAAGTATCCGCTAAAGACACTTCTGCGGTAATCGCCGTTGTTAATGACACAGAGATCACTGAAGAAGTATTCGGTCTGTACGGTAAAAAGCGAGTTGGCGTTCGACCTGGTGAAGCTTTCCCTGAAGAAAAACGCAAAGAATTACTAAATGAATTAATTAATCGTGAATTGATTTTTCAGGATGCGAAGAAAAACGAACTGGATAAAAACGAATTCGTATTAATGGAAATTGAAGAACAAATTCGAAATGTTTTAACGCGTGTCCGTATCAACAAATTACTGGAAGATACACCACCTTCAGAAGCCATGTTAAAAACTGTTTATCAAACACAAATTGTTGACCCTGCATCACAGGAATACAAGGCTCGACACATTTTATTAAAGGATATTGATACAGCTAAGGCTGTTATTATTGAATTAAACAAGGGTGCAAACTTTGAAAAGCTTGCCGAAGAAAAATCTACCGGCCCTTCAGCAAGTGTAGGTGGCGACCTTGGTTGGTTTTCTCCTAACCAGATGGTAAAAGCATTTTCAGAAGCCACTGCAAAACTTAAAAAAGGCGCTTATACCAGACGCCCTATTGAAACTCGTTTTGGTTGGCATGTAATCAAGTTAGAAAATTCACGAAAAGTAGAGCCACCACCATATAAGTCAGTGGAAGCACAGGTATTAAAAGTCGCTCAAAATAAGATCATTAACAAGTATCTTGACAAACTTAAAGCCAATGCAAAAATTGAACTAAAATAACAGATAATCTATTTTGCCCCGTTACAGTTTTCGTACGGGGCATTTTGTTACTGCATTCTACGAACTATAAAACTGAATTATCACTTAGCCGTCAAGACTAACTAAATATTCCTGCGGCGCTTGTAGCAAATGATTAAAATCATCCTCCGATAAAACCTTTACACCCAACTTATCTGCTTTATCTGCCTTTGATCCAGGATCGGCTCCGGCAATGACGTAGTTTGTGTTTTTTGAAACACTACCCGTCACTTTTGCCCCCAGTGCCTGTAATTGCGCCTTAGCTTCACTACGTGAAAATGAGACCAGCGTGCCGGTAATAACAAATGTCATCTTATCCAGCACCTGAGCGCCCGTTTTAGCCAGGGGTTTAGGCCAGTGTACACCTGCTTCAATAATTTTTTCAATCACTTCAACATTATGAGACTGACTAAAAAAGTGCGCTAGGTGATTAGCCACAATCGGACCAACGTCAGGTACTTTTTGCAATGTTTCTGCATCCGCTTTTTTAACTTCATCCAGACTGCCAAAATAATTTGCCAGTGCCATTGCTGTTGCCTCACCCACTTCACGAATACCCAAGGAATACAGAAAACGAGACAATGTGGTTTCTTTGCTTTTATTGATCGCGACCAGTAAATTATCAACTGACTTTTCACCCATACGTTCCAACTTAACTAAGTCATCACGCTCTAACTTATACAGATCGGCAATGTTTTCAATTAATTTTTCTTCAAAAAACTGCTCCACAAGCTTATCGCCAAGACCATCAATATCCATGGCTTTTCTTGATGCGTAATGCTTTATGGCTTCTTTTTGTTGTGCACCACAATACAATCCACCACTGCATCGATTTACAGCTTCACCCTCATCTTTAAACACATCCGAATCGCATACAGGGCATTTTTGGGGTAGCCGAAATTCTTTTGTCTTATCATCACGTTTTGACAAAACCACTTTAACCACTTGCGGAATAACATCCCCTGCTCGTCGAACAATAACAGTGTCACCAATACGAATATCTTTTCTATCGATTTCATCCTGATTATGCAAGGTTGCATTAGTTACCGTTACACCGCCAACAAATACCGGCTTTAACCTCGCAACCGGCGTGAGTGCACCGGTTCGTCCGACTTGTACATCAATACCTTCGATGATGGTCATTTCTTCTTGTGCGGGAAACTTATGCGCAATTGCCCAACGTGGTGCTTTGGCTACAAAACCCATTCGCTGTTGCTGTTTGTAGTTGTTAACTTTAAATACAACACCGTCTATTTCGTAAGGCAAACCATTTCGTTTTTCACCCAGGTATTCATAATACTTTTGACAACCACTTGCACCTTTAACCAGTTGAATTTCAGAACAAACAGGCAAGCCCCATTTTTTTAATTGTTGCAATAAAGAAAAATGATCATCAAAGTGAAAACTCTCGCTCACCTCACCTAGCGCGTAAACATAAATGGTAAGTGGTCGTGTTGCTGTAATTTTTGGATCAAGTTGGCGCAAACTACCTGCAGCTGCATTTCGTGGATTGGCGAAGGCTTTTTCACCCATTTTTTGCTGGCGCGTATTTAAATCATCAAAACCTTTTTTAGGCATAAATATTTCACCGCGCACTTCCAGCAATGGCGGTATATTGGTTCCTCTGAGCTTTAAAGGTATGGATTTTATAGTTCTAACGTTATGAGTTACGTTTTCACCAGTTGCGCCATCACCCCGGGTGGCACCCTGAACCAACTCACCATTTTCATAACGCAAACTGATAGCCAGACCATCGAGTTTCGGCTCACCAGCATACTCAATTTCATCAGCTTCGAGATTCTCCCTAATGCGATGATCAAATGTTTCAATTTCCTCTTTGGAAAAAGCGTTACTCAAAGACAGCATAGGTACTCGATGTGTCACTTGAGAAAAGACCTTGAGCGGCTCGGCTCCCACTCTCTGAGTAGGTGAATCAATAGTTATTAGACCTGGATTTTCAACTTCAAGATTTTCCAATTCCCGCAGTAGTCGATCATATTCGACGTCAGGGATATCCGGATCATCTTCAACATAATAGTGAAAATTATGCTCGCGAATTTCTTTTCTCAGCGCATCTATGCGCTGAGAAACACTTTTAGTTTTTTGCATTACGTATTGACACTACTTTTTAACACCATTCATTGGTGCGATTAATTGACAGTAATAGTTATAATTCGGGGACGGGCTCTTTTGCGGAGTGAGCATTAACACTAGATAACTCAATTGATTTATCAAAATGAGCAATATCAGACCTAACACTTTCAACTATTTCTGCGGTCAGGGGCATACGAGTCTGATCAAGTATTTCTCCACCTAATTTTCTGGCAAGCGCTTGGGTAACGCCCAGCATATTTGAAAATACAGTTAAGCTATCTGCACCACGAATAGGTAAACGCATAATTAAGCTAATACCATTAGTTTCAAGTGATGATATTTTATTTGTTTTAAAGTTTCCTTCAGCGGACATATTAACCAGACAAAATTTAGAGTCCCCCGCTGGCGCTGCGCTCATTGGGTAATGAAAAATAGCATGCTTACCAAACGCTAGCCCCAGCGTTTTTGTTGCATCAAGAATATCCAGCCCGTTGAACGGCTTTCCTTCTGCTGCAATCACATGCAGCACAACAAACGTTTCTTTCGCCATATTGTAGACTGGCTTTTTTTTCTCTTTTTTTACTTCTGTATCAACTGGTAAATCATTCTCTGTCAAATGCTTTGATGATGGCAAAATTTCATCATCAAAAATATCACTTCCCATCTGATCATCAGCACTACGTGCTTGATAAGCGCGAAATTCATTCACCGTTGATTTTTCAGGTTCTGTTTTTATATTGTATGCGTTGTTAGTCGATTTATGCTGCTGGGGCTGAGGCTGCTGCCCCACACTCGCACCCACCATGCTATCAGCCATTTCACTTTGGGCTTCACTTTGGGCTTCACTTTGGGCTTCACTTTGGGCTTCACTTTCGGTTCGCTTACGAGGCAGGACAATCACCTCCTCATCAACAAGCACATCTTTAGCTAACGCATCACTAATTGGGCCATTTACCCCAGCAGCGCCATTAACATTTTGAAAATCATCGCTTTGAGAACCAAAGGAAAACTCCTTCGACGACGGTGAGCTATAAGTAAAATCTCGACTCCTGTTAGATTTACGACTAAAAATAACAATAGCAAACAACACTACAACACCGGCGATAATTAAGGTAAGTCTTAACGGGTCCATGAAAAAATCAATCATATCATTCATTTTTACATCACTGCGAGCTCCGCAGCCTCCTCAACGTCTACTGAAACCATTCTGGATACACCAGGCTCATGCATTGTCACACCATTAAGGTGATCGGCAATTTCCATGGTTGTTTTGTTGTGACTAATAAATATAAATTGAAGATGTTCAGACATTTCTTTTACCATATTCGAAAAGCGACCGACATTGGCCTCATCAAGTGGTGCATCCACTTCATCGAGCATACAAAATGGCGCCGGATTCAGCTGAAAAATAGCAAAAACCATTGCAACCGCTGTTAACGCTTTTTCACCACCAGAAAGCAGGTGAATGTTGGTCACGCGTTTACCAGGCGGTCTCGCAAGAATGGCAATACCCGTATCAAGCAAATCATCTCCTGTCATTTCTAAATAAGCATGCCCACCACCAAACAGCTTAGGAAATAATTCCTTCATACCCTGATTGACAAAATCAAATGTTTCCTTAAACTTTACGCGTGTTTCTTTATCTATTTTACGAATAGCGTTCTCAAGCGTTTCCAGAGCCTCATTCAAATCAGCCACCTGACTATCTAGATACACTTTTCGTTCCGACTGTTCTTTATATTCGTCAATAGCCGCCAGATTTATTGCACCCAAGCGTTGGATCTTTTGAGCAAGTTGTTCAATACTTTTTTCCCATTCTTTTGGCTTACATTCTTCACCGAGATCTTCAAGTATTAAGTCTAGCTCATATCCTGCATTTACCAACTGTTCTTGTATAGTTTGTCGGCGAACTTTTAATGCTTGCCCATCCATGCGGCTTTTTTCAAGAGATGAGCGCGCATTTTCTACAGAGAGTTCTGCATCACTGCGTTTATTACTCAAATTACGCATTTCAGCATCAATTGATTCAACTTGCTGGCGAACTTCATTCAACTGAGCTTCGACTTCTACCCTTTGCGCCAGCAGCACTTCCAAATCTTCGCTCAAAGCTTCCAGCGGGTTTTCATCACTGTTTAACATTTGATTGATTTGTGTATTGCGATCGGTCAATGACTTTAATTGCTGGTCAACGCGAGAAAGATTTTGTTCAGTCGCTGTAAGAGATGACCGACTGGATTGATATTCCAACTGAAGGGCGTGCGCCTGTTTGCCCTCGCCCATTGCGGCAATGCGTGTTTCATTTACTAAATTCCGCACATCATCACGGCGAGAAAGTAATAATTCGCGCTTTTCCGTGACTTCATCCATCGCTTCCATCGCGATTTCCAACCTGCCACGTGCTTCCTGCGAGAGTTGTTGATTAGTTTCCAGCTGGCTTTTCAACTCGGACATTTCACGCTGAATACGTTCACGTCGACTCATTATCTGATCAATACGCATTTGTTTTGCCGCGTTTTGGGATTTCACTTCATTACGGCGGCGTTCTTCTGTACTGAGCTGTGATTGTATTTCGTCACGCTGCATTTCCAGTTGCTGTAGCTTTTCTTTACCCAGCTCTTGCGCTTCTTCCAGCTCTTCGACGTTTTCTGTTATTTGCTCAACTTCATTATGTAAAGCAACGAGGTCTTTTTCCCGTTGTAACATACCAGCGTGATCATCTTTACCTTTATTTACTCGCAGCCAGTTTTGACCAAACCAGGCTCCTTCAGGTGTGACGATTGATTCCCCATTACCCAATGATGGTCGAGACTGAATTGCTTGT
Organism: Gammaproteobacteria bacterium; assembly: GCA_029864945.1. GTDB lineage: Bacteria > Pseudomonadota > Gammaproteobacteria > S012-40 > S012-40 > CALZJE01. The sequence continues at coordinate 1,515 of JAOTSL010000128.1, read as the reverse complement.
GCAATATTTTCAGCGCAATAAACTCCATTCATAAATGAAGAGATTGGCCATTGAGTTTCGACTTTGTCTGATAAAAGCGTCAGACTATGGCTTGTAGAATGAACCTCATTTTCTACCGATTCTCTCGTAATAAATTCAATATTTTCATCGAGCCCGTCAATACCGCCTGCAATACTTGATAGGTCATCAACACAAACCGCTTCAAGATGAAAACCTAATACGGTTTCGATGGCTTTTTCCCAACCGTCCTGCACTTTTATACCCTGTGCTAATCGCGGTGCATCACTAAGTCTTCGCTCACTTAACCAGTTAGATAATTGAGAATCACCTTTAGTCCCTTTACCCATTGCAGCTTCCTGCAATGCTTCCAAGGAAGCGATTCGGCCACTTGTTTTATGCATGTCCGAACGCTTTGCAGCTAACTGATTAGTGGCTTCGCTATTTTGATGACGCACTTCTGAAATATCAGACTGACAATTTTGTTGATTTTCCTTAAGTGTTTCAACAACAGCCTGGACTTCTTCCAGCTGCAATGAAAGCTCTTCTATTTCAGCCTCAAGAGTTTCAGAATCCAATGATGCAAACTCATCCAGTAATCGTTTATGGCGAGACTCTAACTGGCGGGACTGATCTTCCATATGACCTACGCGAGTTCGCTCCACTTCTGCAATTTTTGCTGGTTCGCCGGCTAAATGCGTAAAGCTATCCCACTCCGATTGCCAGGCATTTTGCTGTTCTTCTGCTTCTTCGAGTTGCAATTCAGAAATTTCTGCTCTTTCTTTTGCCTCTTCTAACCTTGGCTCGACGTCGGCAATTTTTGCATTCAATTCGTTAAGACGTGACTGATCAGTACTTTGATGAATACCGGCTTCCTGCAGCTCTTTTTGAATTTGCCGAAGATCCTGCTCCAACTCACTACGCCTTGATTTTATGTGCTGAATATTTTGTTCTTTGGTAGCAATGTCTGAACCGATTTGATAAAAATTCGCCTGAACCTCGTTAAAAATATCCGTAGTTTCTATATGAGTTTCGCGGTGCTGCTCTATTCCGGTTTCAAACGAGCGTTGTGTTGCAACAATTGCTTCCAGCTCAGTTTCGTATTTTGAAACAGATAAATCTTTAGTGCGTGATTCGTTATCAATTTCACGCCATTGTAAAGCCAGCAACTCACCCTTTAACTTTCGCTCTTCCTGTTTGAGGGTTTTATATTTTTCTGCAGTGCGCGCTTGACGTTGCAGTTTTTCTAGCTGCTTATCCAGCTCCTCACAAATATCATTTATGCGATTCAAGTTTTCCTTGGTATTACGCATACGATTTTCTGTTTCGCGACGACGCTCTTTGTATTTAGAAATACCGGCGGCTTCTTCCAATGTGGTTCGCAAGTCTTCTGGTTTCGCTTCAATAAGCTTTGAAATCATGCCCTGTTCGATAATCGCATAACTGCGAGGACCTAGACCCGTTCCAAGGAAAATATCGGTAATATCACGTCGCCTACACTTGGTTCCATTCAAAAAA
>JAOTSL010000127.1 GCA_029864945.1 Gammaproteobacteria bacterium | reverse complement strand
ACAAATGGGCGCGTATTGGCTTTCATTAAATATCACACCAGTTGGTTTAAACTAGGAGGGGGTAGCGTTTATGTCAACTCTAAAGGCTTTAAAGGTTTTGTTGATAGAAGATTCGGAGGATGATGCACTCCTTTTAATCAGACAAATCAAAAAAGGCGGATTTGAGTTAAATTGCCACCGTGTTGAAACCTCATATGATTTAAAACTGGCGTTATCTTCCGAATGCTGGGATATCTGTATTACCGATCATAACTTACCTTCTTTTGATTCCACTCAAGCATTAGTCATTATTCAGCAATCCGGGCTTGATATCCCAACCGTTATTGTTTCCGGCAGCATTGGCGAAGAGGTGGCGGTTGAGGCCATGAAAGCTGGTGCTAACGACTATATTATGAAGGATAACCTGACTAGGTTGGTGCCTGCAATTGAGCGCGAATTACGTGATGCGGAAGCACGCCGGGCACGACGTAATGCCGAAGCCGAAATTCACTACATGGCTTATCATGATGCGCTGACGGGACTTAATAATCGAAATGAATTTGATATTCGGCTGCGACAGGCATTACAAAACGCTCAGCACAACAAATTACAGTACACCATGCTGTATCTCGATCTTGATCAATTTAAAATCATTAATGACACATGTGGGCATATTGCTGGCGATGAGTTGCTTAAACAGTTATCTGTTCAACTTAGGCGGCAGGTTCGTGAAGGTGACACCCTTGCGCGATTGGGGGGGGATGAGTTTGGTGTGCTGCTTGAAAATTGCCCACTAGATAGCGCTAGTGATGTAGCGACGAAGTTGCTGTTAGCGGTAAAGTCTTTTTCATTTGCCTGGAAAAATAGGGTTTTTGCCATTGGTGTTAGTATTGGCATGGTTGTGATTAACGACCAAAGTAGCAGTGTTGCATCAATTATGAGTGCAGCGGATATGGCTTGTTATGCCGCTAAGGAGCAGGGGCGAAATAGGATACGATTATATCTTGATGGTGATGTTGAAATTAAACAGCGTCGTGGTGAGATGCGATGGGTTAATCGTATTAAAGCCGCCCTTGATGAGAATAAATTTTTGCTGTTTCGTCAGGCGATCATTCCCTTAGGTGAAGACGGATTGGATGTAAATCGAAGATATGAATTTTTATTACGACTTCAAGGTGATGGTGAAATTATTTTACCTGGTGCATTTTTACCAGCAGCGGAACGCTTTGATTTAATGCCGGCGATAGACCGTTGGGTTATCAAGAATGTTTTTGATTATTTGAATAATGCATTAGAAATAAATGGGTCTTTACCAGAAGGGCCATACTTTATTAATTTGTCTGGTGCTTCTCTCGCAGATGATGGATTGTTTGAATATATTTGTTCTCAGTTAAAAAAACACCATATTACTCCTTCCAATATTTGTTTTGAAGTAACCGAAACGGTTGCTATTGCCAACCTAGATGTTACCGCACGTTTTATTGCTCGATGCAGAGCAGAAGGTTTTCTCTTTGCGCTGGATGACTTTGGCAGCGGCTTTTGTTCTTTTTCCTATCTTAAAGCTATACCGGTAGACTACTTGAAAGTCGACGGTGGATTTGTAAAAAACATGCTGGATGATGTGATTGATTGTTCAATTGTTGAATCGGTAAATAGTATCGGTCATGTTGCGGGATTAAAGACGATAGCTGAATTTGTCGAGACAGTGGAAATAATGGATAAGTTAAAGTCCATTGGTGTCGATTTTGCCCAGGGCTACTGTATTGAAAGGCCTGAGCCAGTTTTAATTGATACATTACTTTAACAGTTGATCACTATAACGAAATGCTTTGCTTTTGAAAAAAGCATCAACGACATGTGGATCAAACTGCTTACCTGATTCTTTTATTAATTCCATACGTGCAGCATCATACCCTTTGCAACGACTGTAAGGTCGTTCGCTGGTCATAGAGTCAAATGCATCGGCGACAGCTACGATTCTAGCCGCCAATGGAATTTCATCACCCGCTAGCCCGTAATACCCTTTGCCATCATGGCGCTCATGATGATACTTCACAATGGGGATAATGCTTTTTAGTGGTTTCACGTCTTTTAAAATATCTTCGCCGATGGAAACGTGCTTCATTACCTGCTCTCTTTCTGAATCGAGTAAACGGCTTTTCTTTTGTAAAATGTTATCAGGTATAGCGATCATTCCCACGTCGTGCAGAACAGATCCAAGCTTTAAATTTGCTAGGTCTTCTTTACTAAGGTTTAAATATTTTCCGATTTCGACTGCATATTTTGAAACACGTTTTGAATGTCCTGCAGAAAAAGGGTCGCGTTTTTCTATGGTGCTTGCTAACACTTGAACAACTGAGTATAGCGATTCTTTCAGGTCGCCGTATAGGCGGGCATTTTCAAGCGCAACCGCAATTTGATTGGCTAATGCATATAAAAGTCTGGCGTCATCCCTCGTAAATCCTGCGCCGACTTTATTGATAGCCTGAAGTACACCAATAAGTTGCTCCCTGTGGGTAACGGGAATACACAACATGTTTTCTGTCGTAAAACCGCTTTTTTTGTCGGCGGTTTTATAAAATCTGGGGTCATTTTGCGCATCTTTGATGATGATAGCGGTCTTATTTAGCGCTACCCAGCCTGCGATTCCTTCCCCTTTTTTAAGCTCGATATTTTTGATTTTCTTTTTGTTGTCACCGGTTGCAACGTCAAAGTACAATCCGCCGGTATTATTGTTTTTGAGTAATAAACTGCATGCCTCGCAGTTAACAAGAGTGCTGGCAGCTCTAATCGCTCTTTCACGAATCACCCCTTCTTCAAGCGTTGAGTTCATAAGGGCTGAAAGCTTTATCATGGTTTCAAGTTGGCTCAGCGCGGGCGGGCTTGACGGCTTTAATGGTGTTGCTTTTGATTCGGGTAAAGTATTCATAATGTCTAGTCACAGTATTAGTAATGGTATAACTAATAGCGTCCATATTTTGGCTAGACGTGTGACGGGGGTCTAAGTTTTGTTAAATTAGTAGGAGTAAGTTTTTTTTGGGATGAGAGCTTGGTCGTGGCACTCTCGTGATTAGCCTCTAGGCGTGTGAAAGCTGGTAGTGTGATAAAATGTAGACTGATGGACATGAAAGCACTGCCAATATCATAACTCATTGAATAATAATAATTATTTCCATGCTCTTATTAGGTGGTATGAAAAGTAGTAGTGCTTTGATTGTTCCAATTTATAAAAGCGTGAATTTTATGTGAAAATCATGCAGTATTCGCTTTTCGTCAGTATTTTAAAGGCCCGATATTTTGTACCAACTCCTTGATCAGCGAGTTTCATCTTTACTATCACGTTCACCCGATAATATTTTCACAGGCAATAAAATCGGTCTAGAGAAAGAGAGCCTAAGAGTTGGCGAGGATGGTCGTATAGCAAGCACCCCTCATCCAAAAGCCTTAGGCTCGGCATTAACTCACCCTTGCATTACAACTGATTATTCAGAGGCGTTGCTAGAGTTCGTTACCCCGCCATTTAGAGGCAATGAGTCACTTATGGCTTATTTACGCGATTGCCAGGCTTTTGTGTACTCAAAAATGGATGATGAATTGCTCTGGGCAACCAGTATGCCTTGCGTTCTGGCTGGAGAAAGTAGCATACCGCTGGCAAAATATGGCAGCTCAAATCTAGGGAAGATGAAAACAACCTATCGCCGTGGTCTGGGCTTACGTTATGGTCGAGTTATGCAGGTAATTGCTGGGGTGCATTTTAACTTTTCTTTCTCAGATACCTTCTGGCAGTATTTTCAGAATGAAGAAAAGAACAGTGAAGAGAAGCAGGTGTTTATTTCTGATTCTTATTTCCAAATGATCAGAAACTTTCAACGTTACGGATGGCTAATTCCTTATTTGTTTGGTGCCTCACCTGCTGTTTGTAAATCTTTTTTGCACGGGCAGGAAACAGACATGGAAGTGTTTGATGACACAACGCTTTATTACCCCTATGCGACTTCATTGAGAATGGGGGATATTGGTTATCAGAACGCCAAGGAAGATAAAAGCGGTATAAAAGTCAGTTACGATAACCTATCTGATTACATACAAAGTTTGCATCATGCCGTGTCAACTCATTATCCACCGTATGAAAAATTAGGAATTAGAGACGGTGATCGATATTTACAACTAAATGCTAATCTCTTGCAGATCGAAAATGAATATTACAGCTCAGTAAGACCCAAGCAACCAGGACCTGCGTTTGAAATGCCCGTTACTGCTCTACGCAGTAGAGGGGTGGAGTATGTCGAATTACGTTCGTTGGATGTTAATGCTTATGAGCCCACAGGTATTAGTGAAGACACATTGTATTTTCTCGAAGCCTTCGTATTATTTTGTCAGTTAAACCCTAGTGATGCGATTAATGAGCAGGAGCAGCGCGAAATTAAAAAAAATATCGAGGATGTTGCCCATAACGGTCGAAGCCCTGGTATTAAATTGATGAACAAGGGGAAAGAAGTAAGCTTAAAGGACTGGGCGACAGGAATATTCGACCGCATGCAGGGAATATGTGAAGTGCTGGACCGTGGGCGGAGCTCATCGCCTTATCAGGCTGCATTACTGAAGTATCGTGAGCGCATAGCGGACTCAGATGCTACACCATCGGCAAAAATGCTTAACGAAATGCGTGAAAATGGAGAGGGTTTTTATCATTTCTCATTGCGCAAATCTCAAGAGCATAATCAGTATTTTCGTAGTTTGAAACTGTCAGTAGAGCGGCAGCAATTTTTTGAAAGTATGTCGCAGCCCTCATTGGCGGCGCAGGCCAAAATCGAAGCCGAAGATGTATTAAATTTTGATGACTTTCTTACTCATTATTTTAAACAGACGTTAGGCCAGCAAATGCCGTACGCTCGTTGAACTCAATGGAATGCGTGGAATGCGTGGAATGCAGAGAAGGTTGCGGTGCGTGCTGCATTGCGCCAAGTATCACCAGCTTTATTCCCGGGATGCCTAATGGTAAGCCGGCCAATATGCCTTGTATACAATTGACCTCTGATTTTCAATGTAAGATATTTGATGACCCGGCTCGCCCCAAGGTGTGCGCCGAACTTACCCCTACAAGTGATATTTGTGGCAGTGATCGAGAGCACGCAATGTTTCTAATCCATACTTTGGAGTCGTTAACGGCTTAATTGTTCGTCGTTTTATACCCGCCTTTTATAGGGCCACTATAGTTTTGATTTGCCACCAAATCTATTCGTGGCTGGTTGGCGCATTTGTTTGAAGCTAAGCCGTTTGGGCAAAGCCGCGTTGTAGTTAATGCTCAAATCGTTGTAAATATTATAAAAATTGAGCCTGTAGTGTTCGCCAACTAATGACTTTTTGAAAGGCTAGCTGAATTTCTTATTGAAACTTGTTTGTAGATCGCGCATAATCCGTGCCCTCGTTGAAAGACGTAGATCAATAGCTCAATGGTGACCTATGCCGGTTCCCTCGCGACGATAAACTGTGAATCCAGTCAGGCCCGGAAGGGAGCAGCTGCAGTAGTGGACTCGGGTGCCGGGGTGTGGCGGGTGTAGGTCGCCACCCAATTTTGTCCACTCATAATACTCATATTTATCTCCCTGAACGTTTATACTTTCGCACTCGATCGCTCACAATGTAATCTATATGCTTTTTCTCTTTTTTGTTTGTGCTAGCTATTAGTGCTAGTGCGGAAATATAAGCATTTTGAGCAGATAAAAACTATTTTTTAGCATCTATATTTTCGCTCGGTTATTCTGGGTTGAGTTAGTGTTTTTGCGTAACTCAAAACGACTACCACGTATGTATTGACTTGTTTTTTATGTGGTCTATGATCTATTGCTATTGCCTCGCGTAATGTTTTTTCCAATTCTGTCTGCTGTGATTTCCCTGCTGAAATATTCTCTTTAACGCTATATAATCTCAGGCAGCTATAAAATTTATTCGTTAACAGGGGTGGAGTATTGTCTTACCAGGTATTAGCGCGAAAATGGCGGCCTAAGGCTTTTTCTGAAGTTGTGGGTCAGAAACATGTGCTTCAAGCGTTAATTAATGCGCTGAATAATAATCGATTGCATCATGCGTATTTGTTTAGCGGCACTCGTGGGGTCGGTAAGACGACGCTTGGACGAATATTCGCCAAATCATTAAATTGCGACCAAGGTATTAGTGCAGACCCCTGTGGTGTATGCATCAGTTGTCGTGAAATAGATGAAGGTCGCTTTATTGACTTGCTTGAAGTGGATGCTGCGTCTAGAACAAAAGTTGATGAAACCCGAGAGATGCTGGAAAATGTGCAATATGCGCCAACCAGAGGTCGTTTTAAGGTTTATCTGATCGATGAAGTGCACATGCTGACAACACACAGTTTTAATGCATTGCTTAAAACTTTGGAAGAGCCGCCGCCGCACGTTAAGTTTATATTGGCGACCACTGATCCGCAAAAACTGCCGGTGACGATATTATCCCGCTGTTTAAAATTCAACCTCAGCGCAATATCTCATGAGCTGATTTCCGGTCATATGGCATTTGTGCTAGGGCAGGAAAAAGTGCCGGCTGATGAGTCTGCATTACGACTGATTGCAAAATCTGCATTAGGTAGTATGCGAGATGCGCTTAGCTTGCTGGATCAAGCAATTGCTCATGGTAACGGTGAAGTAAAAGATGCTGCCGTACGCGAAATGCTGGGCACCATTAACACTCAGGATGTGGTGGGCATTATTCGGGCGTTAATTGATGCTGATCCCGCAGCGCTGATGAAGCAGGTCAGTATATTATCCAGTCAGGGTGTTATATTTTCATCCGTACTTGCTGAGTTAGTATCAACTTTACATTTACTCGCGTTAGCTCAGTTAGTGCCGGATGCGCTAGAAGACGAGAATGCCCATTTGTTGGAAATTGCCGCTGAGTTGTCCGCAGACGAAATTCAGTTGTATTATCAGATCGCATTAATGGGCCAAAATGACTTACCTTTAGCACCTGACCCCAAAGCTGGTTTTGAAATGGTCGTGTTACGTATGTTTGCATTTCGTCCCGATGAGGGGGAGGCGTCAATTCCTGTTTCGAGTCAATCTCATAGGGTAGCAAACGAGAATAAGTCATTACCTTCAGCCCGGCCTGCCGTGCCAAAAAATCCAGCGCAGCAGGCGATTAATAAAGAGACTAATAACGGGGCTAATAACGGGGCTAATAGAGAACCCAGACAAGGTGGCAATCCAAATACACCGGTTTCACCAGCAAAGCCGGCTAATCAAGCGTGGGAGGCAACGGTTAATCAATTGCCACTAACAGGCATGGCCAGGCAGCTAATAGCAAACAGCCAGTTTTTGGGTAAAGAGAATGGAACTCTAAGTGTTAAGCTTGATCCGGTAAATGCTAATCTTGCCGGCGGAGCAATTCTTGAGCGTGTGCAGCAAGCGTTAAGTCAGTTTTATAATGAACCACTAAAGTTAAAAGTAGTTGAGGGCGAATTACAAGAGTCTACGCCAGCTGAGCAGCAGGCTAAGCGTCAAGTTGATGCGCTGGACGATGCAGTGAGAACCCTGCAGTCCGATCCAAATATAGTCGCAATGGAAAAAACATTTGGTACACAGCTAGATCCCAAGTCGGTGAAGCTGATAAAAAATAACGAATAGTTTTTTGTTTTATAAGTAATAGTAATTGCTCAGGGCGTGAGGCAAAAGATGAATGCCCCGTGTAATTACCTAAGAGGAGAGAGAGATGAAAGGCGGAATTGGTAATTTAATGAAACAAGCGCAGCAAATGCAGGAAAACATGCAAAAAGCGCAGGCAGAAATTGCAAACCTTGAAGTAACAGGTGAAGCGGGTGGTGGTATGGTTAGTGTCGTGATGACAGGAAAACACGATCTGAAGCGAGTAACGATTGATCCGACTTTAATGGAAGAAGATAAAGAGATGATCGAAGATTTACTAGCTGCAGCTGTGAATGATGCTGTTCGAAAAGTAGAAGCGACTTCTCAAGATAAGATGTCCGGTGTTACTGGTGGGATGGAACTACCTCCTGGAATGAAGCTTCCTTTTTAGTCTAGTCACACATTCATTTTTTGCCCCATATCGGCGTTATTTCCGTACTCGATCGGTCACATATATTTATATGCTCCCTCTCTGCGTGCGAAAATAACACCGATCTGGAGCAAAATCTAAACGTGCTGAATCGCTATGTTTTTTGTAGCGAACATTTATTTTTTTATCAGAGTAACTTATGGCGACAGGCCTGCTTGAAGAACTAATGGAATCTCTGCGATGTTTGCCGGGCGTTGGTGCTAAGTCCGCGCAGCGTATGGCTTTTCATTTATTAGAACGAAACCGGCAGGGTGCTGAAAGGTTGTCGGTGAAAATTGCTGAGTCGCTCGAGAAAATCGGGCACTGCAAATTTTGTCGGAATTTTACCGAGAGCGAAATTTGCCAAATTTGCGCTAACCCTAAGCGTGATTCTCATGTTTTGTGCATTGTGGAAAGTCCTGCAGATATGTTGGCAGTGGAGCAGGCGGCTAATTATCGTGGTTTATATTTTGTGTTGATGGGGCGTTTGTCTCCACTTGATGGTATTGGGCCGGGTGATATTGGCCTTGATATTCTCGAGCATCGGTTTCGTGACGGTGATATTGCTGAGGTGATTCTGGCAACTAATCCGACAGTTGAAGGCGAGGCAACCGCTCACTTCATCTCCGGTTTGGCCAGAAAACATCATAAATCAGTAACGAGAATCGCGCATGGTGTGCCGATGGGTGGTGAGTTAGAGTATGTGGACAGCGGTACCTTGTCGAGGGCATTTGAAGGTCGACTTAAGCTGACTTAAGCTGACTTACGCCTCGCCTTACACTTATATCA
>JAOTSL010000126.1 GCA_029864945.1 Gammaproteobacteria bacterium | reverse complement strand
ATTCCACTCGCATCAGATGGGCCATATTTTGGTTTCATGTGTAGCAAAATGCAATTTGCTCGTCAGTTGCCCGGCCGTATTGTTGGTAGAACAGTTGATCTCGACGGAAAAGAGGGTTTTACCCTTACATTACAGGCCCGCGAACAACATATACGTCGTTCGAAAGCCACGTCAAATATCTGTACCAATCAAGGTTTAATGGTAACAGCCGCGACGATCTATCTTTCAATAATGGGTTTTGAAGGCATTCGCCAAGCGGCACTAGCCTCACACCAGAACACTCAAAAGTTGATTGAAAAACTCAGCAAAATTGATGGTGTATCCGTTGTATTTAATAGTGCAAACTTTCATGAAGTGGCACTAAAGTTAAACGTTGCTGCAGATGATGTAATCGCCAAGCTTGCCGATCATAATATCGTTGGCGGTGTTTCTCTGGCAAACGATTACCCTGAACTTGAAAATGCATTACTGGTTTGTGCAACTGAAACAAAAACAGAAGAAGACCTGGATTTGTTCTGCGAAAAACTTGCTCATTGCTTAAGCTAGGAAAAGTAGAGTCTACAAATGGCAACAACCTCACTACAAGGCAACACCTGTAATACAAATGCATCATTACCTGAGATAGGTAGTGATGCACCTCGTTTTACACTGCTTAGTACCAAGCTGAAAGAAAAGTCACTCGCTGATTTTGGTGAGCACAGAAAATTTATTTACACCGTGCCCAGCCTCGATACTATGGTCTGTGAAAACACAGCAAAAAAACTAAATGAAATGGCCGCTGAACATGATGACGTAGATTTTCTTGTCGTATCTGCCGACCTGGTTTTTGCTCAGCAACGCTTTTGCAAACATAACAAGTTAAAAAATGTCACCACCTTATCAATGATGCGCTCTAGAAGTTTTGCAGAAGACTATGGCGTGTTACTGGTTAATGGCCCATTAGCAGGACTATCAGCACGAGCAGTTTTTGTTCTGGACGGTGACAATAAAATTCTTCACTTTGAGCTAGTTTCAGATATCGCCAATGAGCCAGACTTTGAAAGCGCTTTTCACGCTTTAACAAACGCTGCGAATAGTTAATTAAAGGTCCAACATGCTAATTTTTGAACAATCCCGTACAGGGCGAACAAACCTGTCTCAACAAGCCGGGGAAACCTCCGAAAAACACAGTATCCCTACGCAGTTTTTGCGTACCGATAGAGCAACATTGCCAGAAGTTTCAGAGCTTCAAGCTGTAAGACATTACACTAAGTTATCTCAAAAAAACTTCTCGATCGATACGCATTTTTACCCGCTGGGTTCATGCACCATGAAGTACAACCCACGCGCGTGTAACACACTTGCAATGTTACCGGGTTTTTTGTCACGCCATCCATTAAGCCACCCAAAATTGGGACAGGGCTTTTTAGCTTGCATGTATGACCTGCAAATCATTCTGGAAGATGTTACCGGCATGACTTCTGTGGCGCTCTCACCAATGGCCGGCGCTCAAGGTGAGTTTGCCGGCATCGCAATGATTCGTGCTTACCACGATGCTCGCAATGATGATGCACGCACGGAAATTTTAGTACCTGACGCAGCTCACGGTACAAACCCTGCGACTGCCGTAATGTGCGGCTATAAAGTAAAAGAAATTCCTACGAATAAAAATGGCGACGTTGACATTGATGCATTAAAAGCCGCAATAGGTCCGCAAACCGCCGGCCTGATGCTGACTAACCCGTCTACACTGGGTGTTTTCGAACGCTCAATTAAAGAAATTGCACAAATCGTTCATCAAGCTGGCGGCTTACTTTATTACGATGGAGCAAACCTAAATGCCATTTTAGGAAAAGTAAAACCCGGCGATATGGGGTTTGATGTGATTCACATGAATTTACACAAAACTTTTTCAACGCCTCATGGCGGTGGTGGCCCAGGAGCAGGACCAGTTGGTGTCAATGACAAGCTAAAACCTTATCTACCAATTCCTATTGTAGATAAAAAGCTTGTGGGATCAGACGAACAGTTTTATTTAAAATACGAGTCTGATTGCCCGGACACCATTGGGCCATTGTCCGCGTTTATGGGTAATGCAGGTATTTTGCTACGTGCCTATATTTATGCTCGGTTACTTGGTAAAGAAGGCATGTTACGAGTTGCTGAGTTTGCCACACTCAACGCAAACTACCTGATGGCAGAATTAAAAAAACGTGGCTTTACCGTCGCCTTTGAAAATCGTCGGGCGACTCATGAGTTTATCATCACGCTTAAAAAGCAAAACAAAGAGCTTGGCGTCAACACAATGGACTTTGCAAAGCGATTACTTGATTACGGCTTCCATGCGCCAACAACTTATTTTCCGATACTCGTGCCGGAATGTTTGTTAATTGAACCAACCGAAACCGAACCCAAAGAATTGCTTGATGCCTTTGTTAATGCCATGGAACAAATTCTTCGTGAGGCTCAGGAAACACCAGACCTCGTAACAAGCGCTCCTCATACTATGACCGTTAAGCGGCTTGATGAGGTAAAAGCGGCACGACAACTTGACCTTCGCTGGATACCTGGCCAGTAACATGGCAGACCAGAACCGAGGTTTTTTACGTTTTATCGAAGCAGCCAAATATTCTTCACAGGGATTGAAGGCTGCTTACCGTTATGAAGAAGCCTTTCGTCAGGAAGTATGGCTTGGCGCTTTACTGTTGCCACTGGCTTTTTACTTCGCTGATAACGGCGTCGAACTTGCCCTGCTCATTGGCAGTTTAATTCTGGTATTAATCGTTGAACTGCTAAACTCAGCTGTTGAAGCAGTCGTTGATCGAATCGGTTCTGAACAACACGAACTTTCCGGCAGAGCAAAAGACATCGGCTCCGCCGCGGTTTCATTTGCCCTTCTCAATGTAGCAATTATCTGGGCATGTGTTATCTTCGGCTAAACCCTTTTAAAAATTGGAGTAATTAAATGACTGCACTAATCTGCGGCTCTTACGCATACGATACAGTAATGACTTTTCCTGATCAGTTTAAAAATCATATACTGCCGGACAAAGTACACATGTTAAATGTTTCTTTTCTCGTACCCACCATGCGAAGAGAATTTGGCGGCTGCGCTGGTAACATTGCGTACAATCTAAAATTGCTTGGTGGCGACCCAACGCCCATGGCTGTTGTCGGAAAAGATTTTGGTCCTTATGCAGACTGGATGACAGCTTGCGGTATTACTCAAGACTATATGAAAGTTATCGACAATGAGTTTACCGGTCAGGCCTACATCACAACTGATCTTGATGACAATCAAATCACCGCATTTCACCCAGGCGCAATGAGCCTTGCACATGAGCAATCTGTTTCTGATGCCAAAGGGGTAAGCATAGGTATAGTTTCACCCGACGGTCGTGACGGCATGATTCAGCATGCTCAGGAATTTAGTGACGCAAATATTCCGTTTATTTTTGATCCAGGTCAGGGCATGCCGATGTTTAATGGCGATGACCTACTCAAGTTCATCGATCAGGCAACTTATGTAACAGTAAACGACTACGAAGCTGAATTACTGCAGGAACGTACTGGATTATCTCCTCATGAAATTGCAGAAAAAGTAGATGCCTACATTGTAACGCTTGGTGGAGAAGGCTCACATATTTACACCGGAAAACACCGTCATGAAATTCCGGCAGCAAAAGCAAAATCATTAATTGATCCTACCGGTTGTGGAGATGCTTACCGCGCTGGTCTGCTTTACGGAATAATGAATGACCTTGACTGGGAAACAACCGGAAGGATTGCATCTTTAATTGGCGCAATTAAAATGGCAAGCCACGGACCGCAAAATCACCAATTTGATAAAAAATCATTTGCCGCATTATACGAAGAAAACTTCGGCCACAAACTCGAAAGCTTTCTTTAATAGGTTTCTTTTAGAATGATTCGAAGTTGTAACCGTTCAGCGTGCTTAGATTTAATTTCAGAAACGGCCGTATTTCACACGGAATGAGGGAGCATATAGACATATGTGACCGAGTGAGTACGAAATACAGCCGCTTCTGGGGCAAAAGATGAGCATGCTGAATAGTTGCAAAAATTTGTTTGAAAAACTTGGCCCACTAGGGCCAGGTTTTTTTATCTTTATCTCATGCCTTATAGTTTTTAGTCTCAACCGCATAGCGCTTGGTATTTTTTATTCTGATAGTTTGTTACAAACAGAGAGTTTTCTTTATTTTTTGCCTATTGGCTTACGAATGGACACAATTATTTTATGTCTTTTCTTTTCCATCCCTATTTTAGCCACACTCCTGACACCGCCTGCATTTTTTAAATTTATTCGCTTCATATTAGTCACATATTTTACGTTGCTGTGTGTGTTTTTTGCTTATATCGAAATTGCCTCATGGCCTTTCCTTGCACAATACAGCAGCCGCCCCAACCAACTATTTTTTCAATACCTTACACACCCTAAAGAAGTATTCTTAATGCTCTGGGCTGGCTATAAATATTTATTGATTGGCACCGCTATTTTTCTTTTTTATTTCATCAAACAAAGCTGGACTGGCATTAATTACTTAATATCCAACACTAGTCCATGGCCCTATTGGAAAAACATTATCGCTTTGCCGATTTGTATTTTATTACTGACGCTTGGTGCAAGATCAGGCTTAGGCCAGGCAAACGCAAACCCCGGCCTTGCTGCATTTTCTAATAACCACATAACAAACCAGTTAGCTCAAAACTCGTCCTACTCACTGACTTACGCTTATTATCTTTCGCAAAAAGCCTCAATTCACTCTGAAGATTTATTTGGCGATATGCCACAGGAAGAAATCATTCAGCGTGTTAAAAAATACATGGATGTGCCTGAACAGGATTTCACATCAAAGAAAATTCCCACCTTACACATTCAGAATCCGACAATAGTCAGAGAACAGCCGCTAAATTTTGTAATTATTGTATTGGAAGGATTTGGTTCAGATTCCATTGGCACTCTGGGTGGTCATGATGTCACACCTAATTTTGATACACTAAGTAAAGAAGGCGCATTGTTCACCAACATTCATTCCATCGGCACGCGAACCTCTCGCGGCATGGAAGCAATGGTGAGTGGTTATTTACCCACATCAAAATCCAGTAGTATTATGAAGCTAGATTTGGCGCAACATAAATTTTTCACGATAGCATCTTTACTCAAAGACTTTAGCTACCAGACCAGTTTTATATATGGTGGCGAAGCTCACTTTGACAATATGTCCGCTTTTTTTCTCGGTAACGGTTTTGATAAAATCATCGATGAAAATGATTTTGAAGACCCTGAATATTATGGAACGTGGGGAGTATCAGACGAAGATATTTTTAACAAAGCCAACAAGACCTATCGTCAGCAACAGGACAAAAATTTTTTGTCCGTCATTTTAACAATTTCAAACCACGAACCTTATGACTTTCCTCAAAATAAAATTCAATTACACGAACAGCCAGCGAACACGCCCAAGAACGCAACTAAATATACCGATTATGCACTTGGTAAATTTTTTGAAGCAGCTAAAAAAGAAAAATATTATAACAATACCGTATTTTTAATTACCGGGGATCATCCAATGATGATAAGAGCTAACTCATTGGTTCCTGTAAACAAATATAAAATCCCAGGCCTTATCATCGCCCCTGGATTAACACCCGCTCGAATTGACACACTAGGTAGCCAAATAGATTTATTACCAACCGCACTTGGCCTGCTAGGCATGCAAACAACACATCCAATGATTGGCAGGAACTTGTTTCGTAATACATCTCATACAATTAACAAACAGGTTTCCATATATACCCAATCAATCGCCTTTCGAGTTGATAATAAAGTTTCTATCTACCAACCACACAAAGCCGCCAAAACTTTTAGTATTGATGATTCGGGGGAATTCAACTCAATTGCTGATGACCCTGAATTTACAAAAGACGCACTGGCTCATATCCTTTTTCCTGGTGTCGCATACAGACAACTGATTTATCGACATAAATAACCCCTTTTGTTTCTAGCTCATTATCATCCTAAAATCCTCAGTTGAACGGCCCGAAGAGTGGTTCTGATTGTTCATCTGGTTTTATAGAAAAAGGAGATAATGGCGAGTTCCTTAACGAGTTTTTCTGTGAAAGCAGGTGGGCAATCAGGGCCGCTATTTGGGTCGTAGCGCGTTCACCGAATGAGTGAACAATCTAATTGCCATTTCAATTAAGATTATCAATAAGTTATTTAAATTTCAAAGCGCTAAACTGAGGAATTTGGGATCATGGTTGCGACCTTTCGCTTGTAGTGCAATAATTAATCTTAGTAAAACAAAAAGAGACAATAAAGTGAAGTTGAAGCGATCCATTTTGCTCGCACTAACGTTGGTTGGCACCTGCTCAAGCAATTCATTTGCTGTAAGCCTTTACACATTAACGAACCTTGGCGAGCTTAATCTTCCTGATACTTCGGCATACGACTCACAAAATCTCAAAATAAAAATTAATGATAATAATGAGGTAGTCGGCTGGGAACGTAACAGCAATTCCCCCGGCGGAACTTATCGCGCATTCAACTGGAATGCCTCAACGGGACGGTCATACCCTCTACCTGTCACCCAAACACACCAACTAACAGACCTTAACTCCGCCCCCCAATTTGTAGGTCAGGTTTATAATCCAGCCGGTGACTCTCAGGCATTTGTCTGGCCCAGTGATTTTAGTGCCGCAACTGAGTTACCTGCTCTCACCTCACTTGACGGAAATTCGAGTCGCACTACTGGTATAAATGGTAGTGGTCAGGTTGTAGGGGCAAGTAAGGATATTAATGGATTTTCTCAAGCGGTTATATGGAATAGCGGCACAATCACAGCCATTACAAATTCACCCAACGCAAGCAACGAGGCCTCAGCTATTAACACCGCAGGCATAGTCACCGGCAAAAATAATGGGCAGGCATTTAGCTGGGATGGGACCACGCTGACCTCATTAAATGAAATCAAAACCGATATAATTTTTAGCTGGGGATCTGACATAAACAATAAAAGTCAGATTGTAGGCGGCTACAAAACAGGCACTTTAACCAATAACGTGAGACCCGTTGATTTTAGTAACAATGCTTTTATTTGGGATACGACCACCGGTTTTACCGACCTCAGCATAAGTATAGATAATGTCACATGGGCAACAAGTATAAATGATGATGGCCTAATAGTTGGTGGAGGTATGATTAACAATATCACTGACGCCAATAATCGACGGAAAGCGATTCTATGGGAAAACGCGGTCGCTTTTGAGTTAAATACTTTAGTGTCAGACCTTGCTGGCTGGCGCTTACAAGATGCTACCGATATAAATACTTCAGGTCATATTGTTGGCATTGGAATATTCAATCAAAAATACCATGCGTATTTACTAACGCCTATTTCGAGCTCTCTCGTCAGTGCTGATTTATCATTAAATGCAAAAATCGTGAACATAGTACAAAACAAACCCCACTCCCGCGCACTTAGTTTAAATAGTAATCAGCAACTGGAACTTGACGTTACCAATCACGGGCCAGATAGCGCAACCAATGTGGAATTAACAGTATCTTCCGCATTCGTTTCGAACATACAAAATCTAACAGCCAGTAAAGGCAATTGTAATATCAATACTGACGCAAACAGCATTCAATGCGACATTGGTACATTAGTAAAAAGCGAAGTGATTACCTTTAGTTTTCAGTTAGAGGCTACAACAAGTCAGGAATTTGATTTTGAAGCCAATGTAACAGCAGAACAACTGGACCCTCAAATAAGACCAAATAATACATTTAAAGGAAAGGTTTCAGTTCAAGGAACGCAAGCTGTCGTTACTCCCGCCACTCCCACTACTCCCATTACACAAAGCCCGTCAGAAGAACCTCTAGCTGATATTGATAACAGCAATAATAGCTCATCAAAAAGTAATGCATTTGGTTGCACTATAAATAAGTCCGCAGGGTTTGATCCACTATTTCTTGTTACTTTGCTATTTGCTTTCTTAGGCTTATTTAAATGGCAGGCTGGGTCACGAGCGGACGATTAGTAAATACACTGAACAAACATTTAAACTTCCACATGAAGTTTCAGCTTTAATTTATGCAGCAGTTTTGTAACTGCTGCATAAATTAAACGACACTAGCCCCTATTATTCCGTTTGCTGGGAATGTGATTTTTTACCTGTATCAGCAGTAAGATACAACCAGATAAAACCAGAAATACCAGCCACAGCAGAGCCGATAAGAATCCCACTTTTAGCCATTAGTAGATCCTCAGCTTGGTTCGCAAAACCCAATTCGGCAATAAATATCGACATTGTAAAACCAATTCCCCCCATTAAGCCCACACCTATAATATGCTTAAAATTTAAATCAGGTGGAAGAGTTGTTAGCCCAATCTTTACGGCAATCCAAGAGAAACCAGCAATACCAATTAGCTTACCGGCGACCAAACCAAGTGAAATTCCGACTGAGACCGGGTGAGTAACAACACTGGAAAAAGAGGCCCAGTCAATAGGGACACCGGCATTGGCCAAGGCAAAAATAGGAATTATTATATAAGCAGAAGGAAGATGCATTTTATGCTCAAGAACTTGAGCAGGCGCCTGCACCAGCATCACCCCTTCTCCCAAGGCCCTGACCCTACCACGTAGTTCATCATTTTTTACGAGATTATTTTCACGACTGTAAGCCTTTTTTATCTGCCCAACCATTTCATTAATATATGAAAGAAAACGTTCTGGGTCATATTTTGGTCGCATAGGGATAGTAAAGGCCAACAAGATGCCCGCAAGAGTGGCGTGCACGCCGCTTTGCAGCATTGCGATCCAGAGCACCACACCAATCAGCAGGTAAGG
>JAOTSL010000008.1 GCA_029864945.1 Gammaproteobacteria bacterium | reverse complement strand
TGAAATGGACCAAGTTTACGAGCTAACTCGCCAACGATTAGAGTCTTCAATCACGCACTTTAAAAACAAAAATATCAGCAATATTGCCTTGATTGGGGTAAATCAATCAGCCAATTTTGCGCTCAAGTTTATCGCGTCAAAAAACAAAGAAACACCGGACATTCAGTCACTTATTACTATAAGGGCATTTGACTCCGACTGGCTAACATCAAGCGAACTAGTTAAAAACATATCAATAAATACGTTGGATATTTACCCAGAACATGACTCAAACATGGTATTACAGTCAGCTCAAAAGCGCTTAATAGCAACTAATTTTGCCGGAAAGCTAAACGGACAATCGCCAACCCTAAACCTGTCACCCAAAGTTAAAAAACTGGCAATCAATAAAACCGGTAATTTACGGTACCGACAAAAAATCATCAATGGCGCGAATTACCCCTTTGATAATCAAGAGGACACGTTAATCAAGATTATTCGCGGCTGGCTGGCCATTTACACAGCTGGTAGAAAAATTTCGGTCAATTAACCTCTGCAACACGCATTTCCGCTATCTGTGTCACATCTTTTTCCAGACAGAGCAGCCTGTTATCTGGTACTTTAGTCGTTAAACAATTCTCTGCAGGATGCTCATGTCGTTCGTATATACCTTTCATCTATTATCTGCCTGCTTATGGGTAGGCGGGATGTTTTTTGCCTATTTTGCTCTACGCCCGGCTGCAGCCAGCCTGCTAGAGCCACCTCTCAGACTTCCTTTATGGAACCAATCATTTAAACACTTCTTCATCTGGGTTTGGGGCTTTGTATTGATATTACCCGTTAGCGGTTACGCTATGATCTTTTCCCGTTATCAGGGCATGGCAAACGCGCCAGTTGCCGTCCACATCATGCAGTTAAGCGGATGGCTAATGGTATTTATATTTGCTTACCTCTATTTCAAACCATACAAAAAAATGGGCGCTTATCTGAGCTGTTCGAAACTTCCTGAGGCCGGACAATGCCTCAATACTATCCGTAAGCTCGTTGCAACGAATCTTGCGCTTGGCCTTTTAACTATTGCCGCCGCAAGCACAACCCGGTTCTAACAATAAAATAATGATTAAAACAGCACTCACAACACGTATCGCCTTAATACTTTTTTTCGCTTTCTCTGGAATTACCCAAAGTTATGCTGCTCGCTATAGCCTTGAACAACTACCCGCCAATTTAACGATAGCAGGCATAAATAATGTCGGAACAATTGTTGGCCTTGACGAAACTGCAATGCCTTTTGTCTGGACAATAGACAAAGACTCAAACAGCTATTCGCTAGGAACAAAACTATCCTTACCAACCACTGAGCTTGGCGTTCCAACAGGCTCTGGTTTCACTGAAATTCATGTCACCGCAATCAATAACGAGCAATCCGCTGGCACTGGAGCTGATATTATTGGCTGGTATATTGACAATAATGGCGCGAAACAAAGCGTACTGTGGTATCAAAAAGAAACCGCTCGCGAACAATTTTTCTATAACTCGCTAACACTTCCACCCTTACGGGAAAAAGCGAGAGCCTGCACAAATGATAGGGGCTCAAATTTTTTAACTCCAGAATGCCTGAGACTGGGATTTGACGACGTTTTAATACAGGGTGCAAAAACCTGCGATAACTCAAGCTGGACATACCCCGACCCATTTTTACTTGCACCATGTGACCAGCCGCCTGTTCCTATTTGCGAATACAGCATGACTAAGACAAAAAGCTCAGACCAAACACCAACAAGTCAAAACGATACCGCCTCAGTTAAATACGACTACGGCTACAACCCCGACTACAACCCCAGCCTAGACCACCCAATAAATGCCTGCATTTTTCGAGAGCATGCCGAAATAGCGATACTTGCCAGTAAGTGCGCCGAAAATACCGGCTGGGTTGATAACACACCAACAGAAAATACAGACCCCATTCAACCGACAATACTCACCTGCGACACACAAAGTAAAGCTTTTGGTATTAACAACAACAGTACAATCGTCGGCGCATCCTACGATGCTAATGACAATCCCCACCCTGTATCCTGGTTTCGAGTAGCAAACAACTTAGCAGACGGCATTCCTAAATACGTTGCCGTCAACCTGGGGCTGGAACGAATCGACGTAACCCCAGAAAGCATAAAACAAGAAAACGATAGCCGCGGCGAACTTGATCCTGAAAAATCACCAAGCATTAAACTCAATCGCAGACTCGGCGAAGCTCAAATTACGAGTGTAGCAACAGGAGATGTAGCCGGCTTTTTACAGCAAGACCCCACTGACACCTACGACCAGTACAAACCCTATTATTGGCCCAAAGTCCTAGATACAGGAATTGAACCACCCTTCGAAATGCTCTCTCCAGATACAGACAGCAAAGGAAATTACCGCCAATTTAGCGCAAAGCCCAACCTGACCGCCATTTCATCTCGACTGGTCGGCGGATGGTATCAGGATGACAGCAACAGAACGCGTGCCGTCCAGTGGCTATTAGCGCCAGGGAGGGACAGCAACAATCAGGTAATTGACATCCTCACCCCTAAATTAGAACCCATGCTTGAACCCGGCGAAAAAGGAAAAATATTACACAACTCCTTTAGCGGGGAAACAATTGGTCAATCAAAAGTTACAAATACCAACAACCAAACAGAAGACCATGCATTTTACAAATCTTCTAAATGCGGCATCCAGGATCTTAATCAACTACTGGTAACACCTACCATCGACGGAACCTTGCTGACCAGCGCATATAAGATTGCCAGTGGTGTTTTTCCAAATACCATCATCGCAACCGGCATAACGCCCGGCACTCCTAGTACTGGCGATCAATACAGCTACGCATTAAAAAAAGAAGACGTCTTTGTAAACCTTAAAATTGACATTGCCACAGATAATGACCGACTGACAGTGGGGGATGAGTACGCTTATTTTATTACGCTTTCAAATAATGGTAAGCCTGATGACGTAACACCAGAAAACTATGCTACCTGTGTTGTGTTTGTGCTTGAAGCAGCAGTATACACACCAGAACCGGATGAAAATGGCCTACCCAGAGAAGAGTTACTAGCTGGACTTACATTTTTAAGCTATGAATCAACTGCAGACATTACATGTAAAATATCACCCATTAGAATAATATGCGGCTTAGACCAACTCAACACAGGCTCCCCCGTTAGCGTAAAGATTCTCACTACCCCTCGCGCTCTTCTCGCAGACAGGCGAGTTAAAGCCAGCGTCAGTTTATACTCCACTGAGCAAGAGTTACCCAGCACACTGGCCGACAATTCGACTTTTATCATTTCGTCCGTGGATAGACGGGGATGTTTTATTGCAACTGCAGCTTATGGCTCTTATTTATCGCCTGAGGTTAAAGGTTTACGCCAATTCCGTGATCGGGTGTTATTAAAATTTGGGGCAGGCCGCTGGCTGGTTGAAACCTATTATGATATCTCACCACCCTATGCCGACTACATTAGCCAACATGAAGAACTTAGAACGGTATCCCGCTGGGTTTTATCACCATTGGTTTATTTGATTTTATACCCACTACCAATAACAAGCGGGATAATTCTGCTGTTTTATTTTGGCTATCGCGTTAGGGCAAGACGCAGACAAATCTAACCTAATACAGCAATCCTACGATAAACAGTTATCGCAGAATTATTATTCACAATATAAAAAAATCAACTCAAGCTATTTTTAACTCTTTCCAATTTTTCTCTCACCTGCCCCGCAAGCTCTTCAACCCCTTCAACTTGAACCAAACCCAATACCGAGGCAGGGTCCATAAAGGCGATCGTTATTGAATCATCTTCTTCTTCGCGCACTAATACATTACACGGTAACAATAAACCAATATCTGGATCGGCATTAATTGCCTGATTAGCCAATACCGGATTGCAAGCCCCAAGAATAGTATATGGTCGGCGGTCAACATCAATTTTTTTCTTCAGAGTTGCCTTAACATCAATTTCAGTCAAAACACCAAAACCTTCAGTTTTTAAAGCTTCCGTCACTTTAACAATGGCATCATCAAAACTACCGCTAACTTTTGTACTAAATCCGTACATATAACACTCCTTATAAACAATCCTAAAAAATTGTTAGCCCAATTTTAACTAGAAGGCTACCTAACTATTTTCCAAGATAATAGGTTTAAGTCGATTATTGATCAATGGGTTTAAAATTATCGCGACAACAACGTATCAATAATAGAAGAAGAATCTTTTTCATCAACTATTTTTTTAAACGTTTCGTGGTTATGACTTTCTGAATTAGGCAAATGATTAACGCCCACTCCGTGCTGATAAACCAGTAAAGAACCAGTCCAATTCACGTACAACAAAGCGACAGCAAAGAAAACATGCACAATAACAAAACGTCCACCTTCTTCCTTGTCGTCATTAAAAAGAACACCCGCCCACAAACCTAATACAATAATAACAAGACCAAGCACTGAACCAATATTTCGATGCTCATTTATCAACGAATGTGACATATCATCATGCCCAACCACTGAATAAGCGTAAAACCCGAGAACAAGAGCTATCAATGTCATTCCCGACGCCACCCATAGACTCCACCGAGCAAAAAGTCTAGCCTGACATTCTACAATGTATTTACCAGAAAAAAATGAAACAATATAAGCAACGGCAGATACTACAAAAAGCGCCACCACAAAGTCCACAAAAAAAGAATGACCCACAACAGACAAATTTATCATTTAAAATCCAGTTTTATTTTTGTAATCTAAATCGCAGTGCATTAACTTTTTGCTCAGAAAAAATTCAGCATACACCCCAACCAATGCAACTAAATTCACACCAACCGAAGTAAAATCCTCACTCTATACCAACAACAACAAAGCGCCCGTGTCGATCAGCTGTAATTACAAATTTGATTTTTTGTCCCGGCTTCACGTTATCAAGCATTGCTGGGTCAGCCACTCGAAAATCCATTGTCATCCCCATCATACCCATCGTTTTAATTGGGTCGTGTGATATGTTTAACGTTTTAGATACCTTATCGACCGAATTAATCGTACCAGTCGCATCGTGCTCACTACCAGCAAGCGCAGCCCCAATCGACAAACAAACCATAAGAAACAACATTGCAATATTTTTAAATCTCATCATTCCCTCTCACTCACTCACTATGTCATGTCACAAATTTTTTGCCTTCCAATAAAACAAACCGTTTAAATTCCTGAGCAATTACAGACAAACGTTTACCTTTCTTATACACCACATACCAATGACGAAGTATGGGGAAATCAACAACATCCAAAACAACTAATCTATTAACCTCAAGCTCCAACCCGACAGTATGAATAGATACTATCCCCAATCCAAGCCCGGCCTGCACCGACTGTTTAATGGCTTCGTTACTGGTCATTTCCATGCTGTGCGTCATTTTTACACCATGCTCTTTAAAGAATCGCTCCATCGCAATTCGGGTGCCTGATGCTTTTTCTCTTAATACAAAAGTATATTCAACAAGTTCTTCAAGGGATATTTGTGATTGGGATACCAACGGGTGATTTTGCGCAGCAATCACCACCAGCGGGTTTTCTATAAACTGCTCTATTTCCACATCAAGTTCATCAGGTGGGCGCCCCATTATCACTAGGTCTTTTTCATTTTGATCCAACTGAGATAACAAAGTTTTACGATTAGTCACATCCAGTCGAAAGTTCAACTCATCATGCTGATGGGAAAACTCTGCCAGAATGCGCGTTGCAAAGTCATTTGCTGTGGTCGCAACGGAAATATCAAGCGTGCCTTTACGTAATCCTTTAAGATCCGCCAGCACCTCTTCCGTTTCATTTAAAAGTTGTAATATTTCTCGCCCATAATGCTGCATTTCCAAACCAGCGGCGGTAAGGTAATTTTTTTTACCAAACTGCTCCATTACCGGATGCCCAATGACAGATTCAAGTTGCTTAATCTGCATAGAAACGGCAGGCTGACTAAGATGCAATTCTTCTGCGGCTCTTGTATAGCTCAGATGCCTTGCGACAGATTCAAATACTTTTAACTGTCGAATTGTTATATTCAGCATATATAATTTTTTCTATATGGTTGATACGAAACTCATTTAAATGGCATTATAGATCCAATTCATTAAGGCTCACAAGCTCAATACGAAACACGGAAGACTGGACCAACAAATGAAAGAAACAGCTAAAAGCAATACGGCACTACAATATCAGCTTAAATTCAGCGACGGCAATACAATTGAATACGAGTTTATAGATGAAGGTATGCTCAAACTTAAACAGCCAGAAAATCTGCCGATAGAAAGCTGGATGAAGTTATCATATCATCAGTGTGAAAACTGCCCCTTAAGTGAAGATACTCACCCAGCCTGCCCGGTTGCTCAAAATCTGTCCGTCCTGATAAAAGACTGGAGTCAGATTATTTCACACGACAATGTAGACTTGCTTGTCAGTTCACCACAACGAAATGTAACTGCCAGCACCACGGCTCAACAATCATTAAGTTCGTTGTTAGGATTAGTGATGGCCACCAGTGATTGCCCACACACTCAGTTTTTTAGACCGATGGCAAAGTTTCACCTACCGCTCGCCAGCAGCGAAGAAACCAGCTTTCGGGCTTTCTCGAGCTTTTTTTTGAAGACTTATTTCGAATCACCCGATCCGAGTAACTTGAAAATAAACCTGGAGGAATTAAAAGCAGTTTATGAAAATATGCATACCGTCAATATTCACATGAAACAACGGCTGGAGTCTGCGGTAGAAGAGGACGCTGCTCTTAATGCAGTCGTACGGCTGGATTTATTCGCACTCAATATGCCTTATTTCATGGATAAAGAATTGGAAAAACTCAGACCTTTGTTTACATCTTGATATATTCGAACAATAGAGAGAGGAAGGTTTGGGGAAACTATTGTGAGTTACTAGAGTATTACAAACTGCTCACCCTCATATCCACCGCTTGGGCAGCTGGCACACAGCGATTGATCTTCAAGCGCTTAAGCACACTGCGATTAAAATTGACTTCCATAACCGCTTCGTAGCTGCCGTCATTCATATAATTCATGGCAATCATTCTCGCACCGCGAATAAAGGTATCTAGCTGTACATGGACTCGATCTGACCTTAATGCCATGTCAGATATAGTCGCGCCACCCCAAATATGCATGCCGGACACTCGTTCAGCCAAAGTACGTATTGCATCAAGTTTTGCCGCTCTTAGCGCCAACAAACGCTTTTGCCCGTCACTAAGTAATCTTGCTGGAGGCGCACCATAACCTGAGGCTATAATTGTTTTATTGGAAATGTTTTGACCTTTTTCAGTCGCTAGATACGGCACCGTACCAGCGGGACAATCACCATTTCTATCTTCAACAATATTTTGATCAAATTCCACTTTTTTTGGCATTGGTAAAGCAAGATTGGCCACCGGAATTTCCATTGAACCCAGTTCACGCATGTTTTGAGGGTTATTCCAGCCTCTAACTGCCGTGGTTTCCAGAGTATCAGATGCTGGAGCAAGTCCTTTGGTGGTGACGATGGTTGTACATCCCGTCCACATCGGCATCAGCAATATAAAAACGGGGACTAGACCTGTTTTTATGCTCTTAAAACCTCTGCTTTTGAATGTTAATTGCTTCATAGATAAAATATCGACACATAATTTGGATACTTTACAAATTTTAGAATAAAAATAACAAATAAAACAAATTAATCATTCGAAAGAAAAAAATAGACCGGAAAGCGTGTTCTTTGCCAGACTTAACCTGAGTAAAGCGAGGCTAAAAAGCAGTAATCGTTAATATTAAGGTAGACCGATAGTCACCTGCCGCCGCTTTTGCAGTATCAGTACCGAGAACTGTTACAGCAATTGTGCGACTTCCATTCGTAACAGATGCTGCAGACTCCATTACCACTGGATTTGCGCTTACTCTCACTTCAGCGTTATCGTTGTAACTAATGCGATAAGGAATAGCATGATATCCCATCACCAACACCCCGCCGTTGTCATCACTCAATTGGACGGTATATGGCTGGTCGGCATCTATAATAAGGTTTGAAATTGTCTGACGCACAAGGTCAACCCCTGGTGTTAACGCAATTCTGGAGCCTGAGGTCACATTCATGTTCACTGCGGCCATTGCTTGCTCAAACATCAACAGTAGAAATAAATAACTCAGAAGTCGGATTCGTTTTTTCATACTAATTCACGCCCCCCAAGCTCAACATACCAAAATCAATAAAATTATCCCCAATCATTTTACCAATAGCAACCCCATTAACATCACTCGGTTTAACAACCACTTCACCCGAACCACCCGTGCCATCCAGTACAATCAAATATTTTCCTAGGTGTAAATTTTCCACTTCAAAATAACCTTCCTCATCGGTAAAAAAGCGTGTTTTCTCCTTTGTGTCCTCATGAATAAAAGTGCCTTTAATCAAGCCGATTGGTTGCCACTCCCTATTCGCCAGCACACCGCTGCCGTACATTTTAATATCTTTAGTTACATTGATTAACGCGCCACTGCGATAACCACTAAAAATACGATACTGGCGTTTATCCAGCCCGATAAAACCATCTTCAAGATAAGGCAACATGTGTGCAGTGCTGGAACCGTATTGATTTAAGCCTGTATACAAGGCCACCGATCCTGTGCCATTAAGAAAAGGCATAGCGCCTCTATCGTCTTCATCACCACTTCTGGCAATAGCAATTCGTCCATCCCCCAGGCCTTCGCCTGATTTAAAAATAACAAATGAACCATTTCTAATTGGTGGGCCCATAGCAAAGACACCATCAACAAAAGCAAAAGAACTGGTTAAAGAATAGTTTTCAAAACGACGCTGATCCTGTATTAATTGTTCATCGGTCGATTTGTCCTGATTCACATTTAAACTATAACGCGTGTCAAAATATTGAGACTTCCAGGTCAATCCGCCATTCAATCGTCGCGTTGTATCATTATTTGCCAGTGAAGCATTCATACCAACACCCTGCTCACCCTCAGGCCCGCGTGCAACATCTAATTGCACACCATCTGTCTGACTATCATAACTAGTAGCAACCGAGATTCGTTTTTGTGGATACCAGCGAAGAGATAGAGTCACGCCTTTATCAATGTTGTTTCTGTTACCATCAATTGTATAAAATACATCAGCACTAAAGGTAACGTTTTTCGAAAATCGCCCACTGAGTTTAGCGGTTGCCCGCGCGTCTTCTGATCCATTCCAGCGTTTCTCGTAACGACCACTGTAACTGTGTCGCCAGGTTTGGAAAAAAGGCACCGGCATACCCATTGTCGCGGAATAAAAATATTTTTGTGCTTCAGAGTATTCGTTTCGACCGAGATACGCGAAATTAAACGATTTCACATATGCTGTGTTGCTAAAAGTAAAACGTCTTGTCGAAAAGTAGTAGTTCGCACTCGCGCCATATCCTTTGCGCTCAGTACCATCAACATTCGCACTAACTAATCCACTGGCTTCTAACGTACCCAACACATGAGTTGCAACAGCATAACCACCAGCGGACAGAAAATCATGCCCACCTTCGGTCAATAGACCAAGCGTCACATTTTTGTGAACACCGTGCCTGACGTAACCACTAAAAGCTGGCTCAGCAAGGTCATATTGGGTTGACAATATTTCGTCTGTCAATCGTTCAAAACCAGTGGTAAGCGAATAATCCGTAATTCCCGGCACCAATACTTTTTTGTTATCAAAACCGATATATTCATGGGTTGTTATCTGCCCGAAAATATCTGTAATTTCAATTTTTACAAAATTTAAACCATCCATCAGAGGGAAATCCTGCAAATCATAATACCCAGCGCGCAAAGAAAAAGATTGACGTGGAATATTATTCACAAATATCCGAACGGTGGCATCATTCTCCAAAAATATTCGCTGATGGCTTATTGGTGTCGTCAACAAATTGGGGCTTAGCGAAAATTCGCGACTGATACTCATGCCGCCTAATGGCATCCGACCCATCAGTCCAATTGTTTTGTATTCCACATCACCAGCACTGACTCGGGTAACTTGTTCAGGATAATCACGAATCAGGCGGGTTGTTTTTCGCCTATGTTTACTATCAATTAAATCGTAGGAAGAATCACTCTCTAATACCCAGCCATCAAAGTTCACTGCGGCATCAAGATCAACATAGTTAGTGACCGAAATCAAATCATGCCAGGTACGCGACCAATAAGGCGTTATCGATGCACTTCTTCTTGATGGGTGGATATCAATAGTTTTACTTTGCACCATATTACCACCCAGTTGCTGGGTTTTTATTTTTCGGTAATTTGCAGGCACCGATACATCAATAACTAAATTGACGATATCAACGTTGACCTCAAATCCCATAGTAGTTAGTTCAGCTTTATCAATCCATTTCCTATCCCGAAAAAACATAAAAAGCTGTTGATAAATCTCCGGCATTAAATAATTTTCGAGTTGACTAATAAGTGTGATCTTTCTAATAAACAGTGGATTAAATTTATCCGTAGTGAAAATACGAATATCACCATGGGAAATAGTATCTAGCGTTAAATTCAAAACACCCTCATCCCACTGAACTTTCGTTTTTTCCATCTTTGAGATTTCAGATGGCTGATCAAATCGTGGATCAGGCTTAGGTTTAGACTTTGGCTTATGATCAGGCCGCGGATTAAATTTTGGGCCATGCTTTGGTTCAAGACTAGGGTCAAATATTGGCCCGGAGTCATCACTACCGCCTTCATACATAGGCTCAGGCTCAAACACAGGTTTAAGCACCAATATTTTCGGTTTTGGCAATGATTTTGATCTGGGTAATTTTTTCACTGCTGGTAAAGATTTAAAAGCGGGTAAAGATTTTGTCGATGGCAAAGCCTTGCTCGTTGGTAATGTTTTTGTGTCAGGCAATGCCTTTGGCGATGGCAATGATTTACCACCATAGGCAAAGACCGGCATAACCGAAAAACATAAAAAAAGAGTTACAATTAAACGATGCATGAAAATCCGCAGTCTATTCCACCAAAAAACTAATTTGTTCCGTCTTCTTCAAACAGTTTTCACAAACCCAATCAAGTGTTACCTTGTAAGGTTGATCAAACTTTAGCGTGCCCCTTAAACTCTCTGGCACTTCCCAATCATAGATTCGATCAGACAACGCCAAAAGATTGGTATTAGTAAAAGGTTTAAGTAGCTCTAAATCGGTAATAATTAATTTTTTACCCCCTTGCCTAATCGTCACTGAAGGGGAAATAAAGTGAGTATGGGCGTTGCCTTCATTGCGAACTCTTAATTGAAACCCATTCTCCTGGCTACTGGATTCTATAAATTTCACTTCGGACAACGCATTTCGAGGCTTTACATAAAACGAAGTAACATAACGAGTCAAAACTTTAATTGATGCACCTTTATCACGCCTTTGATTTTTCTCTTTTGCCATAGGCACTTCTTCAACAATAATTCGATAAGACGCTTCTACCCTTGGCGGCACACCGTTTCGATAAGATACTCGCACACTACGATCTGATTTTGGCTTTAACAGTAAACGCTTGGGAAACACGATCAAATCATTGGTTGGCTCTCTTATCTCAACGCCATCAATATCAATTTTCCATTTCTGCACACTGATTTTTACCGCAGCCTCAAAGTCACTTCTATTGCCTACTTGTACTTTATAATTAGGTTTTTTTGTTAAATCTAACTCACCAGAAAAAGGCATCACATTAATGGCCATTGCCACTGACGATAAAAAGCTGGTAATTAGTACAGCAAGAAAAACAGCTGAATTAATTTTCATTTTGCTGCTCATAACATCTTCCTTAGTCTATAAATACTCAATTCAAATACCCGTTAAGGTAAACGTGACGGTATCTTCATAATCCTGCTGTGTAGCAGCGTTGGCATCTTCATTACTAATAATAATATCCACGTTTTTTAAAAATGGTGTTATTGCAATGCCAGTAACCGAAGTTGTCGCACCGCCTACGTTTTGAGGGGTATGCGTTAAAACAACAGGTGCCTTAGAGTCATAGCTGATCATATAAGGAATATTTTTCGTTCCATCGGACGCACCCACCAGCTTACCGTCGTTGGCAGACTTTATTTCAATGTTGTAACCAATGGCAGAATTATGCGATAGGCTTAACGTAAGCAACGACTCATTGTAGTCCGGCGCACCAGGGCGTCCGTCCAGGGTTATACGTGCTGCCGTAGTGCTAGGCTCTATTAACGCCCAGGCAGGAATTGTTGCGGTAATTGTGATTGACTCATCAACAGCGTAACTGCCACCGGCAATCATCAAAGCCGAGCCTATCGTAAAAAAAGTTAAATGGCGTTTCTTCATTAATTGATTTCTCATTTGGTAATGACAACCGGCAAAAACGATCCGCTTCAGCCTGCTCAAGCTACTCATATTGGCCACATGTATTATCAAAGCTGTTTTAAATATGAGATAAACCCATACAAGTCCACAACTTAGGGTAATTTATCACTTGCGTTTTTGAGTAAATTGCATCAAATATGCCGAGTATCAATCTCGATTTTATTTACACAACATTCACACTTTTTAGTCTCCCTTCAAATCCACAGCGATTAGCAATAAATTGACAATTTGACTACCAATAGTCAAAAAATAGCCATCTCAGGCCTCTATCAAGCCTGAAATGGCTTAATCTGTTGCATTTTGAGTGGTGTTTCTCAGAAAAAAGTGTGTTTTTTATTAGCGGTTTTTCAATAAGTTAAACATTTTTTAAGCATATCTCTTAAAGAAATACTAAAAACGTTGTTAAGTATCTAAACGAATACCCGATACAATTTTCGGGAGCGGTGAATATTGCGCAGATACGTAATATGTCCGCTAAAGAAT
Source organism: Gammaproteobacteria bacterium (assembly GCA_029864945.1). GTDB lineage: Bacteria > Pseudomonadota > Gammaproteobacteria > S012-40 > S012-40 > CALZJE01. Next base: position 12,130 of record JAOTSL010000008.1, on the reverse strand, counting down.
ATCCAGTTGGGCATAGGGACTATGCGCTAGCTGCGTTTTAAGAAAAGAGAAATTTTATGATGATGAAAAACAAAATGATTCGTGCGCTTGGTCTGTCCGCTGTGGCAGTTGGTTTATCTGCTGGGACTGCTAATGCTGTCGTTTTACCGGGCAATGCTCAGGTAGTTGTATCGTCGGCTATTACCATGGTCGAGACTTCTCCGCTTGATTTCGGCACAATCGCCGCTTTCGGCAACCAAGCAACTCCAGCGAACACAGCAATTCTGACAATACCAAGTAGTGGTGCGGCTCCCACTGTTGGCATTGGTGGTGCTGGCGTACTTGGAACCGATGTTAATATTATTAGTATCATTGATGGATCACCAGGCATTTACTCTGTGACTGGCGCTGCTCCAAACACATTATTATCGGTAAGTACTGCTGGTGGTACTTTTTTAACAGACCCATCACTATCAACAACAAATCGGTTTGCGTTAACAACGACAGGGGCTTACATGACCTTAAATGGCTCAGCTAATACTTTCACCACTGATACGGACGCAACAGGCGCCCTTACATTCCAGATTGGTGGCACATTGGCAACTGATGCCACAGGTTTAACCGGTATACTTCAGCCATATTTTGATGCAACTTACACCGGTACTTTCAATGTTACGGTAACATACTAAAAGCTTAATAATTAGCTCATTGCGCTTAGTAATAAAAAACAGTATGCTTTTGCAATGATGTGCAAAAGCATACTTTATTTTACATGCGAGACTTTTTAATTCATGGTGCAAGTTCATGGTGAGATTAAAGATTACGTGATGCGATTATCCCATACGGTATTGCTTTTTCTTTTTATTTCCAACTCACTCAACGCTGAAACTATCACAGAATTGTCCATGCTTGATTTTGGTACAATCGCAATTACAGATAATACCGCTGCATATACCCTAAGATTACGATATACAGGTCAAGTTATAAAAGATCCACAAATTATTATGATCACCCCGGGGACCCCTGCTGAATATTTTTTATCTGGTTTTCTTCCCAGTACACTACTAACGATTAATATTACTAGTATACCCGGTGTTACTTACTCACCTCAATCAGGAAACCCTTCAAATCAACAATTTACAATTTCAAATTTCGATTACTTGCCACTTGTTACCACTACCGCAGCTGGTGAGCTATCCATTTTTGTTGGTGCAACATTAACAACATCTGGTGTAGGTACTTACGAAGACACACCTTATTACACCACCCTCAATATTAACGTCTCATACTAAGGCATTCTATTTGCATCTCATAATGTTATAGAAGAATTTTAAATTGTTAAACGACAATATTTGAGAGGTCACGTAGTTAATCATGAACGTTAAAATTTACAAAACAATTCAATTATCCATTCTTACACTCCTCACAATAAATACAGCATGGGCCAACCTGATGATTTCTCCTCATCGCGTGGTATTTGAAGACCGTGATCGTTCCGCATCAGTAAGCTTAATGAATACCCAAGGAAAAACCACCACATATCGTTTGCATTGGGTGCAGCAAAAGCAAACGTCAAATGGCAAATACTCCGACTTACCAAGCGACAGCAACGAAGTCCCTAACGCATCATCTATGCTAAGGTTCAGCCCTCGACAAGTAACACTTGCACCGGGTGAAAAACAAACGGTACGAATATCCCTTAGAAGAAAAAAGGGACTAACAGAACCAGAGTATCGCTCACACCTGTTATTTGAGGCGCTTCCAAAACAAGATGAAACAACAAAACCTGGTGGAGGCTCCAGGATAAAACTTAACTTACTACTTGGGTTCAGTATTCCAGTCATTGTGCGGCAGGGAAAGTTAAATGCCCAAGCAAGTATTTCAAATGTAACATTAATGAAAACCCAGGAAAAAAATAAAGGGAAAAACTATTATGGGGCAAGAATTACCCTGCAACGCACAGGCCTGCATTCCGCTTACGGCACAATAAAAGTAATGTGGCGAAACCGCTCTAAAAACCAATTCGAACAAATTGGAATATTGAACAATGTTGCCCTTTACCCTGAGAGCAATCAGGTAACAGTCCATGTAGGATTTAAAGACTTTAAAGAAAATTCAGGTGACATTAGTATTAGCTACAGCGGAAAAAAAGAACAGCAAGGAATCAATTTTGACACCTTTAAACGAACGATAACCCCAAAAGACTTCAAGCTTGAATTAATCGAGTAATTACTGGGTTTACGATGTTATTTGCTCGCTCAGTCAATGTATTTCTAACTTGTGTAGCGCTAATCTGCATTTCAAATATTGGCACCACAGCCCCGATTCCCGATGCATCGGCCGTGAATAAACCGAGCAGCAACAAAACAGCAATCGACACCGTACTTAATGCCAAAGAAGGTGTAGAAATTATTTTACAACTAAGAGTCGACAGACTCATATTAGGTGATTCATTCGGGATCAGAAAAAACAATTCGTCCTATATCGGAATGCAAAACTTATTCGATATATTAGACTTCCCAATTAATATCAACCCTGACGAAAAAAAAGGCGAGGGATGGTTCATAAAAGAAGGTTACGAATTTTCAATTAAAGGTTCCACCAAAAGAGCAATAATTTCGTCTCGAAAAAAACTATATGATATCGACCCTAAGAATATTCTGTATAGGCCGGATGATATCTACATAGAAACAAATACAATCTTTGAGATACTTAATATAGGATATGAAATTAATCTTAGCAGGCTTACCCTTGTATTATTTCCTTCGGAGCCACTACCTATCCAAGAAAAACTCAATCGTCAAAAAAGGGGGAAACCCACCAATAGAAACAGCCGTGCAATCTTACCTCAAAAAGATATTCCATATCGTATTTTGAGCATGCCGTTAGTAGACTTCCAAACAAGGTATTACACTAGCAGCACAGGACTAAATACCAGCACTTATTCAGCTATCGGATCTGGCGATCTCGCTTACATGACAGGCACTTACTATGCACAGGGAAGCAATGAAGATTACCTTCGTCATTTTCGATTAACGCTTTCAAGAAATTCCATTTCTCCTAGTTTATTAGGCCCACTGCATGCCACACATTTCTCATTTGGGGAAATAAACCCCGGCTCGAGTGGCGGCGTAGGTGTAACCGGACAAGAGGTAGGGGCTCGCATCAGCAATAAACCATTTGGCAGGAATCTACGCTTCGAACAAACAGATTTTACAGGTGACACTCAACCAGGCTGGGATGTTGAGTTATATCACAACAATCTATTTATTGGCGGACAAACTGTTGGCGACAATGGTCGATACGAATTTTATAACCAAAACATATCCTATGGGAAAAATGAATTTAAACTAGTTTTTTATGGACCTCAGGGGCAACGACACGAAAAAATAGAAATTATAAATCTAAATAGCGAGGGCGTCTCTATTGGAAAAATACTTTACGACATATCTTTAAGTAATCAACAATCTCAACTATTTGAACTTCAAGATAACGTATCTCAAACGAAAGAATATAATCGTCGACTTAATCTTAGTCTTTTAGTTGACATCAATAAATATGTATCATTTAAATCAGTTTTTTCTCGCTATACATTTTCAGATGGCTCTAGGCATAACTTCATCAAACCTAGCATCAGACTCTTTATATTAGACACTCTTTTATCTGCCAGCATTACCAAAGATATTACAAGCGGGTATTCCGAGTACTACAGTATATCTAAATCATTTTGGAAACAGGCATTTTCATACAGCAGAACCAAAACATCCCGCGGCTTCTCTACCGAATCAACTCAAACCACACCACCCAATCAAGCGACTCAAAACTTGAGCTTATCAGGCCGCCTACTTTCCTCACGATTTCTTCACCTAAATTACGGACTGAACGGAAGCCAAAATATAGTCGAAAACACATCCATATCGAATACATATGGTTTCAATTTTAGTGCACATATTATTAGACTAGAATTAAATAATAATTTTCAATATTCAGAAACAACAGCAAATGGCTCCAACAGAACAAAAATTTTGTCTGGCGCCACAAACCTGGGGACATCGATAAATCGCTTTACAATTCGAGGCGGCGCAACCTATTTGCTCCTCCCAAGAAAAAATGTTGTGGAAATTAGACCAAAACAAATCACAAAACGATTAGGTAGCATATCATGGCGGGTAACAAATAAACTTCGAACACAATACAATTATAGCTACTCACCTATTAATAGTAATCTAAGCCAATCAATTGCCCTTAATTGGCAAAATAAGAAATTTTCTCTTACATCGAACTACACACTAAATGACAATGGCACTTACACATTGTACGCCGGAATAAATTTTAGCTTAGGCTATAACACCAAAACATCTTCTTTAAAATTTGGCCCAAGCCAGATCTCACGGTCTGGAGCAGTAGCAGCCCACATTTATGTGGATAACAATAACAATGGCACGCATGATAACAATGAACCTCTAATCAAAGGTGCCAAAATTGATATCACACAAGCATACCGTAATGGAAAAACTGATGAAGGTGGTAATGTTTTTATTTCAGGATTAGCAACAGACAGGGTAACCGATATTAAGCTAGACTCGGCTAGTCTCGAGGATCCATTCCTAGTACCGAGCACTATCGGGTATTCTTTTTTGCCTCGCCCAGGCTTGATAGAAAACATCGATATTCCACTTGTTACATCTGGAGAAATAGAAGGAACCATTCACATGGAAAATAGCAATGGCGGCCTTCGGACAGCGGGATACGTTCCATTGAAATTAACCAACACCCAAACGAGAAAGACTCTATCTGTAATTAGCGCATACGATGGATTTTATCTTTTTTCAAACATACCGCCAGGAAAATATTTAATTACAATTGATAATTCTTATCTAAACCAATACAAATACGGTACAAGAAAGCCCACATTAAAACTTGTAACCATCAACCCCAGCGGCACCATAAGCATGGGAAATGACTTTAGTATTTACCCATTAAAATAAACAGGCAATTACTAGCCTAGTTATTGACATTAGAAGTAGGATAAATTTGAAAAACTATATACATTCAAGTCTACTTAAACTCAGCCTTACAAGGATAATTTGTTTTATTATTTTTTCGGCTTTAATAACTAACATAGCATGGGCAAACTTACTCATTGTGCCTACACGTGTTGTTATTCAAGAAAAACAAAAATCGGCATCAGTTATCCTCATTAACATGTCGAACCTGACAACAACTTATCAACTGCATTGGGTTCAAAAAAAACAGATGCCTGATGGTCGGCTTATAAACATACCTTCGGATAGCGCTGAAGTTAGAAGTGCATCAACCTTGCTGAAATTTAGCCCCCATCAAATCACACTTGCTGCTAACAGAAAACAAATTGTACGTATTGTTTTAAAAGAACCAATTGATTTTAAAGCAAGAGAGCTCCGATCCCACCTCTCATTCCTGGCACTTTCTGATATAGAAAAAAATGACTTCCCTTTTAACATAGGCCCTCCTATTCAAAGCCAATTTATGAAAAGCTTTTCCATTCCTGTTATTATTCGACAGGGTGATCTTAATGCATCAGCTAAAATTACAAGCATTAAGCCAAGAAAGGCAGTTGTCGGCATGGGAAATATATCGTACAGTTCAATCATCACTCTCAGCGGCGCTGGCGTTAACACGGCGATCGGCACATTAAAGGTATTATGGAAAAGTAACAACAGTGGAGATTATAGGATAATAGGAAATTTAAACGATGTCACCCTCTATCCTGAAAGTACATTGGTTCAGTTTCATGTAGGATTAAATATTATTAATCCGTCCAAAGGGTATATGAAAGTTATCTACGCTGGCACAAATGAGTTCAAAGGAACAACTTTCGGTGAGTATGAAATACCGGTTTTGTTGAGTGATTTCAAATTCGAAATCAGACAATAAAACTAAAATTTATTTATTGTCGTAACCACTTCCAACACCTCAAACTAGTCAAGAAATCTACCCAGGTTTTCACTTTTTAAAATACGAGAATATTGGACGCCGGTACGTTCCAATGTTGCACCTACAATCAAGAGATGAAATACATCTAAAAGTAAAGTAGAACCAACATATGCCAACTATATTAAAAACCGGGCCTTTTCGTTTCTTCTTTATATCGTAATGAAAATGAGGAGCCTGCACACATTCATATCCAAAGAGATAGAATGCTGGCAAAGTTCTGGTTAAAACCTATAGCATTGGCTAGTTCAACTCGGTTTTCTTCCAAAGAACTGAGAAAACTCGAATTACTAGTTATTGACAACAAAGATACTTTTTTGGAGGCCTGGAATGAGCACTTTAGCCGTTGAATTACACCCGCAAGCTCAAAATGTAATTATTACAGATGCTGCTATTGTCGTTGAATTAGTCGATGGCCGTACAATTTCAGCTCCTTTAGTTTGGTTTCCGAGGCTTTCACGGGCAAATAAGAAACAACTTAATAACTGGGAGTTACTGGGAGACGGAGATGGTATCCATTGGCCAGGTATTGATGAGAACCTTAGTGTTACCGGGTTGCTGGCAGGTACTCATTAAGTTACAAGCTGGACTTCATCTCATTTACTAATCGCCGCACCCACTTCCAACGTTTCAAACCAGTCAAGAAACTTACCTACGTTTTCGCCCTTAAAAATACGTCCATGCTGGGGGGCCATCATTTGTATATCCAGTTTTCGTACTCGACCGATCCAGTCATTTTTTGCTCTGTTAGATGGCATCCAGCGCTGGTGAAACATTTTCATTTTATCGATGTGCGAATCGAAGTCATCTACAAATATATCTGCGCCAATAGGCTCAAGCGCGGCACCTACGTCGCCACTCATCAGTATTTTTGCAACCGGATCATAAATATGAAAATTGCCTGATGAATGTAGGTAGTGCGCTGGTATCATTTCTAGCTTTACACCACCGAGGTCAATCGTGCCACCGTCATCAGCAACGGGAACATATTCAATTGAGCTTAATCCAAAGTGCCTTATAAAGCCTTCCCATATCCATGGTGCATGCAATTTTGCATTAGGTAATGCCTGATCCCATAGACCTAATGACGAAATAATATCCGGGTCCTGATGCGATGCAAACAAGTCTGTTATTTGTTCGATAGAAACGTGATGTAATAATGCAGCCAACATACTGGAAAAAATTTCAATGCCGCCGGGGTCAAGTATAATCGCCCTATCATTTTTACACACGAGATATTGGTTGGTATCAATGATACCTTCAGGTTTATCAGGATCCCTTCCGAACATCACCCATTTGTGCTTTTCATCATATATGTTTGTTGCTTTCATCCGCTGCCAGCCTCTTCCATTGATCCATTGCGTTTTCCAAACGATGAAATGAATGTTTCACTCTATTTCGAATAATATCGCAGGATTTATCTATATCATCAGCTATCGTTTCAAGATTGAAACGATACTCCTCTGCATTTGACGCTTCTATTCTTGAGTTACTAACAATTACGTTTGCAACCGCCATTTTTTGAGAGATGTCATCCATAAGACTTTTTAGTTTTTTTGCATATTTAAGTAACTCTTCCTGTTCGCTTTCCTGCTTAACCCGAAGACCTTTTATAGAAGCAGTAAGTGATGATATAAATTTCGCATCAGCAGATACTTTTCTTACTTCAATAAATTTTTTATAGGCATCACGTGTACGAAGTTCACCAATTGCTACTCGTGACAAAGCTGTCGACTCTTTGTTTATTGCACTCACTAATTTCATAGTGTCATTTGACATCTCATCAATAAAGTCAGTAATCGGTGCGAATCCTCTGGCTTTTGCGCCCGCTCTATTAGCGATAGCCTTGGCATTTTTCACACTGATCGACATATCTTTAGCCACTTTAGCGACTAACTCAAGCTCTGCAGCCATGCTTGCTGATGATACAAATGCAGCTTCTTTAGTCACGATTAACTCCTTTATAACTGCAACTTAAAATGTAGCTTAAAATTTAAAAACAACAAGAGAAATATCATCAGTAGGTTTTTTACCATCCAAAAATATTTCAACATCTTTTTTTATCACTGTAAATAAATCATTATCTTTGACTGTATTTTCAATCAAGTTTACTAATTTTTCTTCGCCGTACATATTTCCGCTAGGGTCTTCTGCTTCTGTAATTCCATCACTGAAAAACACTATCTTTCTTATATCTGCTACAGAAATCTTATACGGTTCTGAGTTAATTGCGCCAGGTAACACACCAAGTGGTACATTATGTGATGCATAATTAGCAACTATCTTTCGATGTTCATCAACTAAATACACATCAGGTAAGCCACAGTTCCACAATAAAACCTCTTTCTTTGACGGAAAATAATCCATCATAATTGCAGCACAGTAACGCCCTGTAGGTAATATCTGATTCATTTTAGTATTTATTTCACTGAGCACATCAATCGCCGGCGCATTATTGCTCGTCATTGTTCGAAATAGATCTGCTACAAATACTGTCCCAATTGCTGCCGGTAAGCCATGCCCAGTAAAGTCACATAGTAAAACATAGATATGGCCATTATCCATTTGCCTACACATGTGTGTGTCACCACTAAAATGTCCTGGGGATTTCGCCCAAATATTTAACCCGTTTATCTTATGTTCATTACCGTAAATGACTGATTCCAGAACTTCTTTGGATGCCTGCATTTCCTCTTCATTTTTTCTCTGATACTCATCCAGCTTTTCATACATGTGAGTTATACGCTGAAATGCAGCAAGTTTCGCATTAAGGATTAATGGATGCACTGGCTTGTTAATAAAATCATCACCACCCGATGAAATACACCCAGCCAACGACTCGTTATCTGTAACGGCGGTTAAAAACAAGATTGGTACAAATTTATCCGACAAGGCTTTTTTAATTTGTCTAGCTGCATCATAGCCAGTCATAACGGGCATAATTACATCCATCAAAATAATATCTGGCCGATGCAACAGGCTTAATTCAACAGCCTCTTTTCCATCTGCTGCTAGGTATACTTCGTGTCCTGATGACTTTACAATTAATTCCATTCGATTCCGATTATCAATATCATCATCGGCGATTAGAATTTTCATTTTATCGACTTTCAGACCGAGCGCCTCTAACTCAACTCTCGTTTGCATGTTTGAAAAATTGTTTTTACTTTTATTCCCGGCGTAGGAATTTTCCATTTCTTTTATAAGTAATCCTATTTCATCCGAGTTTTTCTCGGAAAATAGATCACCTGCATCCATATGCTCTTTTACGAAACTTTCAAGCTGCTTAGATACGCTGCTCAATTCATTTTGGTCAAATGTCGAGCCAGATCCAGCCAAAGAATGCGCCTTACGATGCAGTTCCACCGAACGGCCATCATCACGCGAGGCAAATGCCGAGGCCCACGTCTTTCGAATATCGTCTATTTTTGACGGCAATGAAGTTAAGTAGTTATCTTTCAATACGGCTAATTGTTTTTGTAGCTCATCTGACATTATGAAGCTCGTTTATCCATTGAGTTTTCTATTAAAATTAACTATTCTAATTTAGTATGGAAACCTGTTCATTTGCCCACTTAATAGATTCCATATAAACGCGCTGAATTGCTTTCAGTGGTGCTTTTCCGCATCGAACCTCTTCCCAGTCCGCATGTTCGTACGCCAAAACACACTTGATTACTCGCCCCATGTTTCCTTTTTCTTCCAACAAAGCTAATTTCAATTCTTCATGTATTGGTAATTGGTCTAAAATCACTGCCTTTTCCTGATCCATCATTGCATCAAGAATAGAAAACAATCCAACGAGAAAATATTGGTCCTGATTTTTGAGCTTTAACATTTTCGCTAGCCGTTCGCACATATGAGCACGACTCAATGCCTTTAATATGAGGTCTGGAGATTTACCAGATTCGCCTGATACAACAATAATTGTCATCCAATGTTTGAGTGTTGCTAAGCCCAACAAAACAAGCGCCTGCTTAATAGATGAAACTTTGCTACCAAGACTAAACGCCGGGGAGTTAATATAACGAAGTAATTTAAAACTAAGAGACGGGTCGTTTTTTACAATGTCTTCAAGCTCATCAAACTCTACGCTTTCATCCTGCAAACGGCTCAGCAACTGAATGGTAGCCACTTTATTAGATGGCATTTTTTGGCCTTTCACCACTACAGGTTTTTCTAGAAAAGATCCCTGAAAATAATCAAACCCAAAGTCTTTACACATATCAAGCTCAACCTGGGTTTCTATTTTTTCTGCAAGCAACTTTCCTTGAAAAATATCATGCAAGCTATCTAGACCAGCCTCAAGCTCATCATCACTTACACCCATTATGTCAACTTTGATAATATCGGCTAACGGTACAAGCGGCATAAGATGCTCATCAAATACAAAGTCATCTAGCGCTATAGTAAAACCGCGAGACTTTAAACGTTCAATTCCTTGAATTACAACTGGCGTGGGATCGATATCCTCTAAAACTTCAAGTACGATGGACCCGCTAGGAAATGGTATTGCGATCAAACCCTCCACGTAGTCCTGGGTTAAATTGATAAATGCCAACTTGTCATCCACCAAACTTTCCAAACCCAACTCCAAAAATGCATTGAGCATGACTTCGCCGGTTGTGACGTTGCCATTAACTTCAGTCAAACTCCCCCCCTCTGATGGCCGGTATAACAGTTCATAACCTAATATGTCCAAATTACGGTCATAGATCGACTGCCGTCCAACCAGCGCACTATTTTCCGCACCAGCCTGATTTGGTGGAGATTTATTGGCTTTATCTGTCATTCCCATGAAACTCCATTCATATCTTGTCTCACATGTTATCGACGTGAACAACTCAAGCTTTATTCTTTTCTTTGCCTCCAAATTGAAAATTCATTCAAATTTATAAGTAGAAGTTTGGGTCTGTCGCTTTATATTCCCCACATAAATAACGGGCAAAAAAAAGAGGCGCATATCAATATGCGCCTCTTTTTATATTACTTCTAACTCTTGTATCTAAAACTCTGCCACATCACCTTTTAAGGTGATGTGGCATTTTTAGATACAGCTACAAGCAAAGGTTACTTATAATAACCAATCATTGTTTCCAGTGATTTAACTTGAATTTTTGAAGCATGGCCAGCACAACCAAAAGCTTCGAAACGTGCTTTACAGATATCGGACATTGCCGCTGTAGATGCCTTCAAGAATTTACGTGGATCAAAGTTAGCTGGGTTTTCAGCGAGAAACTTACGAACCGCGCCGGTTGAAGCCATGCGCAAATCAGTGTCGATGTTAACTTTACGTACACCAGACTTAATACCTTCAACAATTTCAGAAACTGGAACACCATAAGTTTGCCCCATATCACCACCGTGGTTGTTGATGATTTCTAACCATTCTTGTGGCACGGAAGATGAACCGTGCATAACCAAGTGTGTGTTAGGAATAACAGCGTGAATCTCTCTGATTCGGTCAATTCGTAATACTTCACCAGTTGGCTCTTTAGTAAACTTATAAGCGCCATGAGAAGTACCGATGGCGATTGCTAATGCATCAACACCTGTTTTTTCTACGAAATCTTTTGCTTCCTGTGGGTCAGTCAACAGCTTATCCAGGTCTAATTTACCCTCAGCGCCATGTCCATCTTCCTCACCCATCATGCCTGTTTCTAACGAACCCAAGCAACCAAGCTCACCTTCAACAGAAACACCACCAGCATGAGCCATGTCTACAACTGTTTTTGTTACATTAACGTTGTACTCATAAGATGAAGGCGTTTTCATGTCAGCTTCTAATGAACCATCCATCATTACTGATGAAAAGCCAGACTGAATTGAGCGCAAGCAAATTGCTGGCTCAGAACCGTGATCCTGGTGCATAACAACCGGAATGTGCGGGTACATTTCAACTGCTGCAGAAATCAAATGACGCAAGAAAGGCTCGCCTGCGTATGAACGCGCACCAGCAGAACCTTGCATAATAACAGGTGAGTTAACTGCATCTGCAGCCTGCATAATTGCATGAACCTGTTCCATGTTGTTGACATTAAAAGCTGGTAAACCAAAATCGTTTTCAGCCGCATAATCTAGCAATTGGCGCAATGAGATAATAGCCATTGTGTTCTCCTGTTTAATCTAAAATATAAAATGTATAAAAAATAAAAAAATAAAAAATCTATTGAGTTCT
>JAOTSL010000125.1 GCA_029864945.1 Gammaproteobacteria bacterium | reverse complement strand
GCAGGCATTTCCAGCCTATGGAAACACCCTGAAAAGACGTCAAGATGAGGCCAATCAGTGCATATAGGCCCAATTCAGTGTATTATTCGCACCCATTATTTAACAAAAAACTTGCCTCCGCAGGCAAAACAAAAAAGCTCAAAGGTTAAAAAGATTATCTATGGAAACCACATATTCAGGTAATGACGTACTTTTTATTTTACTAGGCGCAATCATGGTGCTCGCCATGCACGCAGGATTTGCTTTTTTAGAAGTTGGCACCGTGCGCAAAAAAAACCAGGTCAATGCGCTAGTCAAAATAATCAGTGACTTCGCCGTATCCACTATCGCTTATTTTTTCATCGGATTCGGCATTGCCTACGGCGTCGATTTTTTTTCCGGCGCCGAAACTCTTGCGGAAAAACACGGGTATGAGTTGGTTAAATTCTTTTTCCTCATGACGTTTGCTGCCGCCATTCCCGCAATAATCTCTGGCGGCATTGCCGAACGCGCTCGCTTTTATCCTCAACTACTAGCCACATTTCTGATAGTCGCTTTTGCTTACCCATTATTTGAAGGCATTGTGTGGAACGGCAATTTTGGCATTCAAGCCTGGCTTGAAACCACATTCGGCGCACAGTTTCACGATTTTGCAGGCTCAGTTGTCGTTCACGCAATGGGCGGGTGGATTGCACTAGGCGCAGTTATTTTACTTGGCGCTCGATACGGCAGGTACGGCAAAAATGGAAAAATCACAGCCCATCCACCGTCTAGCATTCCTTTCCTTGCGCTTGGTGCGTGGATACTTTCCGTAGGCTGGTTTGGCTTCAACGTAATGTCAGCACAAACCGTTGAAGCAGTCAGCGGCCTTGTGGCAATCAATTCGCTAATGGCAATGGTTGGCGGAATTTTAGCTGCGCTCGTCATGGGTAAAAATGACCCCGGCTTTATTCATAACGGACCACTTGCTGGCCTAGTAGCAATTTGTGCCGGATCAGATTTAATGCATCCGATAGGCGCGCTGGCTACAGGTGCAATTGCTGGCGCTGTATTTGTTTGGACATTCACACTAACTCAAAACAAATGGAAGATTGATGATGTACTTGGCGTTTGGCCATTACATGGCATTTGTGGTGCGTGGGGTGGAATCGCTGCCGGCATATTTGGCCAAAAAGTATTTGGCGGCATGGGTGGCGTAAGCTTGATGTCACAAATCGTAGGCACATTAATGGGTGTTGCTTTTGCGACGGCAAGTGGCTTTTTGATCTACTACATTGTTAAACGTTTTGTTGGCTTAAGACTAAGCCAGGAAGAAGAATACAATGGCGCAGACTTAAGTATTCATAAAATCCAATCCGAAGCTTACGACAAGTAATCCATTTACAAAATACCAATAAAAAGGGGCGAATTAATCGCCCCTTTTTTTATAACTCAAGTTTCTGTGTTCAAATTATTTTGGAGGCAATAGCCACGAGACCCAACTGATATTATGGCTACTCAACTATCTGTGAAATTTTAACTTCAAAGCCTGAACTATAAAACTCATTCCAGATGGAAATGTATACAGACAAAACTTTCACGCCCACTTCAGCTACTCCCCAAATAAAACCAGCAGACATCAAACTAAAACAAAAAGTATAGATAAAATATTTGGAAGATAATTTTGAGCACCTCAGCCGAAGAGGCAACCATGCTTTCGTACGCACTAGAAAAGGACTAAATATGGTGGGCCTGGTAGGACTCGAACCTACGACCAATGGATTATGAGTCCACTGCTCTAACCAACTGAGCTACAGGCCCAAATAGAAATGGGGATATTTTAAGTCTTAAATTAAAACAACGATGGCCGACTTAATTCCACCATTTAACTACATTGCTTACGAGGGAGTTTCTTTTTTCTTCAATGAAGAAATCAATCTAAAACCACTTGCGGTGCATTATAATAAAAAGTCATCATCAATACACTATGTATTAATGATGACTTAGCATTTTTTTACTCAAGAAAACTACGCAGCTGCTCTGAACGAGAAGGGTGACGTAATTTACGCAAGGCTTTAGCTTCGATTTGACGAATACGCTCACGGGTAACGTCAAATTGCTTACCAACTTCTTCAAGCGTGTGATCGGTATTCATATCAATACCAAATCGCATTCTCAATACTTTTGCTTCTCTGGCAGTTAAACCTTCGAGTATACGTGTTGTTGATTCGCGTAAGCCTTCAAACGTTGCGCTGTCGCTAGGTGCTAATAAGTTCTGATCTTCAATGAAGTCGCCAAGATGAGAATCTTCGTCATCACCAATTGGCGTTTCCATCGAGATTGGCTCTTTGGCAATTTTTAATACCTTACGAACTTTATCTTCCGGCATTTCCATTACTTCGGACAACTCTTCAGGTGTAGCTTCGCGCCCCATTTCCTGCAACATTTGTCGCGACACACGATTTAACTTATTAATAGTCTCAATCATGTGAACAGGTATACGAATTGTTCGCGCCTGATCAGCAATAGAACGCGTTATCGCCTGACGAATCCACCATGTTGCATATGTTGAGAACTTATAACCACGACGATATTCAAACTTATCAACTGCTTTCATCAAGCCGATATTACCCTCCTGAATTAGATCCAGAAACTGTAAGCCACGGTTTGTGTATTTTTTAGCAATGGCGATAACAAGACGTAAGTTTGCTTCAACCATTTCTTTCTTGGCACGTCGAGCCTTCGCTTCACCGATAGACATTTTACGATTAATGTCTTTTAGATAGTGAATATCTAGATCACCGGCAATACCTTCGATTTCAAAAAGGCGTTTTTGAGCTTTCTTTATTTCGTCAACATGCAATGCGAGGTATTCAGAATAGCTTTCTTTCTTTTCTATAAACTGATCAATCCACTCGACATTACTTTCGTTTTCTAAAAAGCTGGAAATGAATTCTTTGCGAGGCATTTTACCTTGCCTAACGCAAATACCCATTATGATACGCTCTTGCTCACGCACCTGGTTAACGATACTTCTCAAACCTAGAACTAGCGACTCGACAAAACGTGGAGCCAATTTAAACTCAAGAAGGCACTCAGTTACCTCCTCATTCAGCTTTTGTGTTTTCTTATCTGTAAGGCCATTTTTTTCTTTTGAGGCGAGGTATTTCTCAAACGCCACTTTAAGCTCTGTTACTTTTGCGTGCACTTCTTCAAGATCAGGACCGGTATCAACTTCTTCCTCATCATCGGTTGCAGCTTTTTGCTCAGGCGGTGTTGGGATAGTGTCTCCAATATCCGGGTCTGCAAAACCAACGATCACTTCTTTTAAGCGCGCCTCTTCTACCAATGTTTTTTCATACAAAGTGATAAAACTAACAATACTGCCTGGAAAATAACTTAAAGCAGTAAGCACCTGCTTCAGGCCTTCTTCTATGCGCTTAGCGAGTTTAATCTCACCCTGACGGGTTAATAACTCTACTGTACCCATTTCGCGCATATACATACGCACTGGATCAGTTGTACGACCAAACTCACTGTCAACAGTTGCTATTGCAGCAGCAGCTTCTTCAGCAGCATCTTCGTCTGGTTCGGAATTACTATTATTGTTCAGGACTAATGAATCACGATCAGGCGCTACCTCATGAACAGGTATTCCCATGTCGTTAATCATGCCGACAATATCTTCTATTTGTTCTGGACCAACAACTTCATCGGGCAAGTGATCGTTGACTTCACGATACGTAAGGAAGCCTTGCTCTTTACCTTTAGCAATTAATAGTTTAATTTGGGACTGTTGCTCAGGATTCATTCGTTCTCTTACCTAAAGTTCTCGTTGCAAAAAATTCAGCGCGTAAGTATACATGAAACTATGCCGGTTGTCCTAATGTATAGACATGAGTGATTTTTAAAAAATTATTCTTCAGTCACTTTTAGTTTATTTACCGCCACAAAATCATAATGTTCGCTTTGTGATGCCACAATAACTGCTCGTGCGGCACCTCTATTAATAGTACATAAGTATAAATCTTTCAACGCGCTCACTCGGCAAGCAGCCTAGCTAGCTCTGTCTTTTCATCCGCAGACAGCGGCGCAAACTTAGACTGCGAAAGCAGTTTTGCCAAACGCTGATTTCTTAACTCCCTGAATAAAATATCAACAACTCCCTTAAACTCACTCTCTACCCCTTGCTCCGGCACATGATGCTCCCATCTAAGAGTTTCGTATAAAAAATCGCCTTCCCGCGTTCCATGCCAGTGCTCAAGTAACGCTCCAGTAGTAATATTGGGGTGAGAAGCAATAAAAACAAGCATCTTTTCCAGTAAATCCACGCCCGGCATGTGCAATTCTTGCAATACCTCAACAGAAGATACCGACTGAGCCAACGATGGGCTTTCAAGCAACATCGCGATCGCCAGCTTGATCACAGAAGGTTTTTCGGCCTTTGCAACATTATTTGCACGAAACTTCCGCCCACTACTTCTCGAATCAGAAAAAAAGCGCCCAAACAGCTCATTTTCAGGCATATCAATCCGCTCAGCCAGCCTTGCCGTTAACAATTGAGCATACGCACCCTGAGGAAGCTGACTCATCAATGGCTTTGCAAGCTCAATTAGCCGAGCCTGCCCATCTACTGTTTGGTGATCTGCTTTTTCCAAAAAATAGTCGATCATAAAATCAGATAGCGGCTTAGCCTGATTTTGCAGCTGCGTAAAACCCTGCTGCCCCAGCTGCGTCACCATCGTATCCGGATCTTCACCCTCCGGCAGAAACATAAATTTAAACTGCTGGCCGTCCTTCAGGCTAGGCAACGATGCCTCAAGGGCACGCCAGGCCGCCTTCCTGCCAGCAGCATCACCATCAAAGCAATAAATGATTTCACTAGTATGCTTTACCAGCACCTGAACATGACTTTGAGAGATCGCTGTCCCCAGTGTTGCAACGGCGTTGTTCACCCCTCTGTTTGATAGAGAAACCACATCCATATAGCCCTCCACAACCAGCATGCTTGCCACAGCGCCAGGCTGCTTCAACGCATGATGCAAACCATAAAGCTCATCACCTTTGTGAAAGATATCCGTTTCGGGGGAATTAAGGTATTTAGGCGTCCCCTCATCTATAACTCGACCACCAAACGCAATGACTCGCCCACGGCGGTCGCGAATAGGGAACATAACGCGATCCCTAAAACGGTCATACGTGTTTCCATTTTCTTTTTTAATCAACATCCCCGCCCGGGTCAGTTGATTAATTATTTCAGGATCATTCGAAAACGCTTGCTCAAGATTATTCCAGCCAGAGGGAGCAAAACCCAGTTCAAACTGCTTTGCCGTTTGACCAGTTAAACCACGGTTCTTTAAATACTCAACGGCATGCTCTTTTTGAGAGTGCTTTCGAAGTTGAGTGGTGTAATACAGAGATACTTTTTCCATCAGCTCATAAAGATCATTTGAGCCGGGAGCGGCAACTCGAACCTGAGGCCGGCCACCTTCAAAAGGAACCTCTAATCCCAGTAGTTTCGCCAGCTCTTGGACTGCCTCCACAAACTCAAAGCGCTCGTAATCCATTAAAAATCGAATAACAGAACCGCCGGCACCGCAACCAAAACAATAATAAAATTGCTTCTGACGACTAACTGTAAAGGAGGGGGTTTTTTCGCCATGAAAAGGACAGCAGGCTTTGAAGTCTTTCCCTGCTTTTTTAAGAGGCACCCGAGCATCAATAATATCAACGATATCGACTCGAGTTAGTAAATCATCAATAAAGGTGCGCGGAATTGAACCTGCCATGCTATTAACCCGGATATTTCAGAAGTCACGAGATTATCGCACAGAAAATTGACGCGAAAAGGGGTTATTTGATTATGAACATTAGGCTAACGGCGATGCTTTTACAGATTAAAATCAATCGAGAAGCGACGCAACTCGCAAACTACGATTACCGCCCAATTAAGTAAAATCGTAATGCCCCCAGAGATTAACTGGAGGCAAAATCAGATTAGGAGCCAAGCTGCTCTTTTATCATTTTACTAATAACGCTCATATCCGCTTTACCCTGGGCTTGAGGCTTAACCAACCCCATAACCTTTCCCATATCTTTCATGGAAGAAGCCCCGCTATCTGCCATTGCTTTTTCTATCATGGCTAAGACTTCCTGATCACTCAACGGTTCAGGCATAAACATTTGTAAAATTTTGAGCTCAGCATGTTCAATAGCCGAAAGATCATCTCTTCCTGCTGCATCAAACTGAGAAATAGACTCACGTCGCTGCTTCATCATTTTGTCGACAACAAGCATTACCTGCTCATCATCCAGTTCGATTCGCTCGTCTACTTCTCGCTGCTTAATGGCTGCCATCATTAATCGGATAGTACCAAGGCGCACCTTTTCTTTGGCGCGCATTGCATCCTTCATGGCACTTTGAATTTGAGCCTTCAAAGATTCAGACATATAAATTAACGTCTTGTAGGTTTTGCTTTAACTGCGGCTGCTGGTGGGCGGCCACCGCGTCCACGAAGTACTTCGCGAGCACTCTTCTTTGCTTGACGCTTAACTGCAGCAGCTTGCATACGCTTACGTACTTGAGTTGGCTTTTCGTAAAATTCGCGACGACGAACCTCTGACAAAACACCTGCTTTTTCACATGAGCGCTTGAATCGACGTAATGCAATATCAAAAGGCTCGTTATCTCTTAATTTAACTGATGGCATGTTTTACCTTAATTAATTAGTTTAAAATTAGTTTACTACCGCATTTTTACCCACAAAACTCGTGAGCAATCACGACTTGTAGCTCAGAGCAAAAATACGATTAAATATATGCTGTCGCATTTCAGTTTCGAGCATCTTCCGCACCCAAAACATCTTCAAATGGCGGCTATATTTCCCGCACCGCACCCAAATAACCGACGCGATTTCCAGCAATATACAGAGAACCGCGGATTTTACTCCCTCATAGCGACCAAATCAATCAAGATCTGAGTTTTTTTTGGCCGACCCCGTCAATTGGAGAGCTGGCACGAAAACAAGACAAACCTTACACCTGAATTCAGGCTACAATATACGCTCTATTTTCTGTTTGTATTGCCGCTTGAGTCACTCAAGTAAGCATTAACCGAAATAGAAATAATCTGTAACAACTCCGACATCATTGAGCTAACCATTTGAAATTATGCGCGTATTAGGCATCGAAACATCATGCGACGAAACAGGCGTTGCGATCTACGACTCAGAAAAAGGCCTAATCGGCCATACAATCTATAGTCAGATAGAGCTTCACCGGGAATATGGTGGCGTAGTGCCAGAACTCGCTTCCCGTGACCATATCCACAGGGCATTGCCCCTTATAGATGAAGCGCTTCAACAAGCCGGCTCAACAAAATCAGACATTAACGCCATTGCGTACACCGCTGGCCCCGGCTTGATGGGTGCTCTTTTGGCCGGCGCATCAATTGGACGCTCTCTCGCCTGGGCGCTGGATATTCCCGCTACCGAGGTACACCACATGGAAGGCCACTTACTCGCCCCCATGCTAGAAGACGATACGATTCAGTTTCCCTTTTTATCCTTGCTTGTCTCGGGTGGACACACTCAACTCATTTTAGCTAAGGCGCTGGGCGATTATGAAATCATAGGCGAGTCAGTTGACGACGCCATTGGAGAAGCATTCGATAAAACGGCAAAAATGTTAGGCTTACCCTATCCCGGCGGGCCAGAAATTTCTCTGCTCGCACAAAAAGGAAACCCTGGCGCTTATAAGTTTCCGCGCCCAATGACAGATCGTCCCGGGCTAGACTTTAGCTACAGCGGGTTGAAAACATTTGCAATTAACACATTAAATAAATCAGATAAGTCTCAGCAAGCTAAAGCAGATATTGCGC
Organism: Gammaproteobacteria bacterium; assembly: GCA_029864945.1. Lineage (GTDB taxonomy): Bacteria > Pseudomonadota > Gammaproteobacteria > S012-40 > S012-40 > CALZJE01. The sequence goes on along the minus strand of JAOTSL010000125.1, from coordinate 1,018 downwards.
TAGCATTTCAAACTGCGGCAATTGATACGTTATTTATCAAATGCAAAAGAGCAATAGCTCAAACTGATGCGACTCAATTAGTAGTGGCAGGCGGAGTAAGTGCAAATGCGTATTTGCGAGAAAGACTAACTCAACTAGAACAGAAATTTTCGGTGACAGTCCACTATCCTGGAAAAGATTTTTGCACGGATAACGGAGCCATGATCGCATTTGCCGGGTGGCTGCGATTACAATACAAAACACATCAACCATTGGCGTTTACCGCCAGACCTCGGTGGCCGCTAAACCAGCTAACCAAGCCATCAAACAACGAGGACAACTAACCCTATCTATTCGATTAACATTCAGCTAAGAGCGAATAGTAGGGCAATAAAATACCACCCGTTATTTACGATCATTAATTTTAATGGTCTCGGGCTGAAGATTTTCATCTTCCTGGTTTTGAGTTTTTATTTGGAAATGAGCGACAACTACACCTCCCATAACTGCACCAACAACGAATGAAACGACTATAGCTTCTGCGACGGTTTCTAAAATTTCCATGTGACACCTCATTTAAATTTGATTGAAGTTGAGAATGGTGGTTAGTAACGCATTTCCCTAGTCACCTATCTATTGATTCGGCTATGCTATTACATAGCTTTAACACTAATTTAATAATTGCAGAGACTATGCCACTATTTGCAATATTAATTCTGAGCACTCATCGCAAAAATCGCGCATGTCCAGAGTTAAAAATCAAAGGGATATAGATAAGCGTAAGCCGCAACTTACAAAAAAATACTGAAGGATTAAATTTATTATTTTAAAACAAGGATGTTTTTTTGACGCACAAAAGGAATTGTTAGCAGCTTCATATACTATGAGGATCACCGGTAAACATCAATTATTATTTTTATTTTTTATTGAAAGCGCATGATAAAATTTATTTATAGAAAGCATTCATGCTGCAAATAATAAATGCTTTATTTTTTAAATGGTTTATACGGCTGAGTCCGCGTTCGGTCATGATCAACCA
>JAOTSL010000273.1 GCA_029864945.1 Gammaproteobacteria bacterium | reverse complement strand
AAATGTGCATCGTAGGCCGGTATTTTCAAGTTTGTATTTAATGTTAAGTTCAAACTCAAACGGAAAATGGATTTTTGTTTTTTCAGAATTTTTGAGTTGTAACTCTATACTAGTATCATCTTGAGATAATAAGCTGAATTCGCTGTCTCTAGCAAAACCGTGCTGTGAAATTGGGTAACTATTGCCAGCGGTTTTTAACTCGTCATTTTGTAGTTTTCCTACAATGGGAAACAATATAGGCGCATGTCTTGCCCAATGTTGCTTATTCGCTTGCCATAGCAGCTCCTGATTAGAGTGGTTGTCAAATATTGACTGTAGCTCGGCACCAAAAGAATTAATTTTTATTGTTAGAGAATCGTTACTTAATGTGTAAATCATAGTTAGGCCTTGTTAGGTCAATATGGTATTGAGTGTTGTTAATTATATGCCTATAACTAGCCAGATGTATATTTCACCTTATAGTTTAAGCTTAGAGTTAATGATAGAATACCCCTAAAATCATAAAGTGAGGGTGTTAAGTGTGAATAATAGTCAGAAGCTTGATTTTATCGTGAGGTATGAGCGAAAACGCAAACTCAAACAACTTGCTATACTGGTGGGTGTCTTGCTGTTTTCAGGTGCGCTTTTAGTTTATTTTCAGGTTATGAGTTATCAAAACATCCAGTAGCCCTCGAAATTAGTAACTCTCGAAATTCAAATCAGCTTGTAATTATTCACAGTTACTTACCTATCCATTCAATATAGGTTCTTCTTATACATTAATAACTTCAATAAGACGTGGGATGATCACTTGTTTTATATTGTTTTCACAAAATGATCTGTGTATTGCCTTAAATAATTGCGGTAAAAAAGATTAATTTTACGATTAATCGACACAATATCGGCTAAAATAACTGATACGTAACAGAAGAACGAGCAAGGATATAATAGATGCAATCAGAAGATAAAAAACAGGCGGGGGTAATGTGCACTCCAGCAGTCGCTTTAACAGATTTGCCTGCACTAGGAATGGACGCCGCCAGTTTAAGAGAAGATTTCCGCCTGTATTTTAATCATACTCTAGGCAGAGATAAGCACTGTCAATCAAATCATTATAAATATGAAGCATTGGCTCTTACCCTTCGGTCTCGTTTATTGGAAAGGTGGAATGCTACTCGAGACCTGTATCGTGAAAAAGGGTTTAAACGCACATATTATCTCTCACTTGAATTTTTAATGGGCCGCGCACTGGGCAATGCAATGATTAACCTTGGTGTTAAAGACAGCATCGAGCAAGCTATGATGGAATTGTGTGTTCAGTTAGAAGTGATCGCAGAAGAAGAGCACGATGCCGGATTGGGTAACGGTGGTCTTGGTCGATTAGCCGCTTGTTTTCTAGATAGTTGTGCGACGCTACAGTTGCCTGTAATGGGATATGGAATTCGATACGAATATGGCATGTTTAAACAGCGTATAGCTAATGGTGAGCAGATAGAAGAGCCTGATCATTGGTTGCGTGATGGCAACCCTTGGGAAATGGAACGACCTGAATTTACTCAAAGAGTTTGTTTTGGTGGTCGAACCGAATTTTACAGATCAGATGACGGTCAACAAAGGGCGCGCTGGGTGGACACAAGCCATGTATTGGCAGTCCCTTATGATTTGCCTATTCCCGGTTATAAAAATGATACTGTAAATACACTTCGTTTATGGTCTGCCACATCAACAGATATTTTTGATCTTCGTGAGTTTAATGCGGGGAGTTACCCTGAATCTGTTGCTGCAAAAAACGAAGCAGAAAATATCACTATGGTACTGTACCCCAACGACAGTAGTGAAAATGGTAAAGAGTTAAGGCTAAAGCAACAATATTTTCTTGCTTCCGCAACATTGCAGGATGTTTTCCGCCGATGGGAAGTTACAAACCAGAATGATTTTTCCAGTTTTGCTGCTAACAATTGTTTTCAAATGAATGATACGCATCCTACATTGGCAGTTGTTGAGCTAATGCGATTATTGCTCGATGAACAAAGAATGGGTTGGGATGAGGCATGGGCAGTTACAACTCAAACAATGGCTTATACCAATCATACTTTATTACCAGAGGCACTGGAAAAGTGGCCTGTACGTTTATTTGAGGATTTATTACCACGACTTCTTGAAATTATTTACGAAATAAATGCGCGATTTATTTCTGTGGTTGCTCAGCGATGGCCCGGTGATATTGAAAGACAAAAAAGAATGTCTATTATTGAAGAAGGGCATGAACGTAGTATTCGTATGGCGTACTTGGGTATTGTGGGTAGCTTTTCTGTAAACGGGGTTGCGGCTTTACATACTCAGTTATTAACAGCCGGATTATTTTCTGATTTTAATGAATTGTGGCCAGAAAAGTTTTCCAATAAAACAAATGGTGTCACACCAAGACGCTGGCTCGTCTGGGCTAATCCTACGTTATCTAATTTGATCAGTGATAAAATCGGAGAAGAATGGATAACAGACTTAAGTCAGCTATCGAAGTTACACGAGTTTAAAAAGGACGCTGCGTTTAAAATCGCCTGGAAAGAAGCTAAGCAAAAAACAAAACAAAAATTGGCTGCGTTAATTGAAAAAGATTGTGGCATATTAGTTAATACCAATATGATGTTTGATGTGCAGGTAAAGCGAATTCATGAATATAAAAGGCAGTTGTTGAATGTTCTGCATATAATTTATCTGTATGACAAAATTAAACGTAACGAGCTGGAAGGTACAGTACCCCGATGCGTTATTATCGGTGGTAAGGCTGCACCAGGGTATCGTTTCGCAAAAAACGTAATAAAACTGATA
>JAOTSL010000124.1 GCA_029864945.1 Gammaproteobacteria bacterium | reverse complement strand
ATGTATTTGTTACCGAAATCACGAATACACTAGTCATAATATAAACAAAATATTTTTTCATAGTTTAATCTCAAGTCCTGTTTTAATCAGTAGTGAAAAAACGATGTTCTTCCTTCCAAAAAGGCGGTGAGAGAAGGGGAGAGCAGAAAAAAAAGAAGAGGTAAAATCCTCCTCTTTGGCAATTAACGCTACTGTCATTATTTAAATTAATAATCAGGTGATGACGTCAGCCGAGGTGCGCCCGGTAAAATGCACGATGTCAGCAATTGTTTTTGATAACTCTGCTAGCGGCTCTAATACTTGCGTTGTATCAAATGATTGCTTATTGCTATCAGCTTCATATTTCTCCAGATACACCCTTAAAGTAGCGCCTTGAGTTCCTGTACCCGACAGACGAAATATTATTCTAGCATCGGGATTTAGTTGAATAATAATGCCCTGTTTTGCGCTGATACTTCCATCTATAGGATCTGTATAAGCAAAGTCGCAGGCATCAGTTATAGTGTAATCGCCAACTTTTTTTGAAATGAGTCCGGTGAGTTTTTCACGTAGTGTCATCATGAGTTTATTGGCTGAGTTTGAATCAATAGCTTCGTAATCATGACGACCGTAGTAGTGTCGGCCATAAATAGTCCAGTGACTGGAAACAATTTTTTCCACAGATTGCTTTTTAATAGCAAGCAAATTTAACCAGAACAAAACTGCCCAGATGCCATCTTTTTCCCGGATATGATTTGAGCCTGTGCCAAAACTTTCTTCACCACAAAGTGCGATCTTGTTTGCATCAAGTAAGTTACCAAAAAACTTCCATCCGGTTGGGGTTTCGTAGCACGGAATTCCCAATTTTTCTGCAACCTTGTCTACCGCCTGACTGGTCGGCATCGAACGGGCGACACCTGAAATTCCGGCTTTATACGCTTTAATTTCTGTAATATTGGCTGACATTACCGCAAGGCTATCGCTAGGTGTAACAAAAAAGTTCTGGCCTAAAATCATATTGCGATCGCCGTCACCATCAGATGCGGCACCAAGGTCTGGCGCTTGATCACTGTTCATAATTTTCATCAGCTCTTCAGCATGTGCTTGATTGGGGTCCGGGTGACCGCCGCCAAAATCTTCCAGTGGTATTGAGTTAATGACCAAGCTTGCATCTAATCCAAGGCGGTTAATAAAAATCTCCCGAGCATAAGGACCGGTTACAGCGTGCATTGCATCAAAGCAAAGTGATAACGTTTTTGATTTGACGCCTTGTTTAATCAGCTCAAAGTCGTAAATGTCTTCCATCATGTCGGCGTAATCCGAAACGGAATCGATGATTTCTACTGTCATGTCATTGATTTGAGTTTGGCCCAAGGTATCGAGATTAATATCCTCATTGGACTCAATTTTGTATTCAGAAATTGATAGAGTATTTTGGTATATCGCCTCTGTGACCTTTTCTGGCGCAGGGCCACCGTTGGGTGTGTTGTATTTGATACCAAAATCGCCATTTTGACCACCGGGGTTGTGGCTGGCAGAGAGAATAATTCCGCCATCTGTTTTGTATTTTCTGATTAGTAATGATGCGGCCGGGGTAGAGAGAATGCCATTTTGTCCAATTAATAAGCGAGAGAATCCGTTGGCTGCCGCCATTTTTATAATGGTCTGTATGGCCGGAACATTAAAAAATCGCCCGTCACCTCCTAGAACCAGTGTTTTGCCTACCGTGTTTCCTATGGCACTAAAAATAGATTGAACAAAATTTTCAAGGTAATGCGCTTGCTGAAAGTGTTTGGTTTGTTTTCTAAGGCCTGAAGTTCCGGGTTCTTGATCAGTGAATGGGGAGGTTTTAACTGTTTTCATGCAATATCCTGTTGGTTTTACGTCTTAATTTTTTGTAAGTCAGCGTATTCAGCTTTCGCTACATATTCGCGTTGCTTTCGTGCCTAATCGGTTACAATTTTGGTTATTTTCACTCTGATTTGAGCTTAACACAATATTTGTTGTATTTTTTTGCTCGAAAACCCTTGAAATTGAAGATTTTGGTCATACTTTAGAGTTAATTTCCTACAAATGATCCATTTCCAAGGTCATTTCGTTTTTATCAGCAAGTATTAAGGAGTTATCAGTGAACGAAACTGTTGATGCACATAAAGAAACGCTTGGTTTTCAGACCGAAGTTAAGCAATTATTACAATTAATGATACATGCACTATATTCAAACAAAGAAATATTTTTGCGTGAGTTAATTTCGAATGCATCAGATGCGTGTGACAAGCTGCGCTTTGAAGCACTTGGAGATGATGCACTTTATGAGAATGATAGTGAATTAAAAATTCAGGTTGAATTTGATAAAGATGCCAAAACAATCATTATTCGTGATAATGGTATTGGTATGAATCGCGAAGAAGTAATTGAGAATGTGGGTACCATCGCAAAATCCGGTACGAAAAAATTCTTTGATTCACTTACCGGTGATGATGCAAAAGACTCCGCATTAATTGGTCAGTTTGGTGTTGGTTTTTATTCATCGTTTATTGTTGCAAAACGAGTCACTTTAAATACCCGTCGTTCGGGTATGACTGAAGAGCATGGCGTAAGCTGGGTATCGGAAGGCGAAGGTGAATACACCATTGAAACAATCGATAAAGCAAGTCGTGGAACGGAAATCATTTTAGAGCTTCGCGATGATGCAAGCGAGTTTCTTGAAAGCTACCGCCTAAAAAATATTATTCAGCAGTATTCAGATCATATCTCCATTCCTATTCAAATGAGAGCTGATGCACCACCTCCATTGCCTCCGTCAGAAGATGGTAAAGATGCTGAGATTGTAGAAGATGTTATTACAGAGTTCGAGTCAGTAAACCAGGCATCTGCTTTATGGAAAAAGTCTAAATCAGAAATCTCTGTAGAAGAATATAATGAATTCTACAAACATGTTTGCCATGATTATGCTGATCCAGTAGCTCATTTACATACTCATGTAGAAGGCAGTCAGTCTTACACATCATTATTTTATATTCCTGCACGTGCGCCGTTTGATTTGTGGGACAGAGAAAAACGTAAAGGCATTAAGTTATATGCAAAACGTGTTTTCATTCTGGATGATGCAGAACATTTGATGCCAGATTATCTGCGTTTTATACGTGGACTAGTGGATTCAGATGACTTACCACTTAACGTATCACGTGAGATTTTACAGCGAAATTCGTTGATTGATAAAATCCGTGGCGCATCTGTGAAGAAAGTTCTGGGTTTGTTGGAAAGTTTTGCTAAGAATAAGCCTGAAGAATATGCCACCATCTGGACTGAATTCGGTCAGGTTTTGAAAGAAGGCCCTGGTGAAGATTTTGCAAATAAAGAACGTATAGCAAAATTATTACGTTTCGCGACAACTAATAGCGATACCGAAAAACAAGACGTGTCGTTGGAAGATTATATTGCTCGCATGAAAGAAGGTCAGGATAAAATTTACTACATTTCTTCAGAAACATTTGCAGCGGCAAAAAACAGTCCACACCTTGAGGTGTTCCGTAAAAAAGGCATCGAGGTATTGTTGCTGAGTGACCGTGTTGATGAGTGGATGATGAGTCATCTTACCGAGTTTGATGGTAAAGCATTTATTTCAGTTGCAAAAGGTGATCTTGATCTTGGCGATCTGGATGATACTGAAGAAAAAGAAGCGCAGGAAAAAGCATCGAAAGATGCGGAAGATATTATTAGTAAGTTGAAAGTAATATTGGCAGATAAAGTTCAGGACGTACGTATTACTTACCGTTTGACAAATTCTCCTTCTTGCTTAGTTGTTGGCGAAGATGAAATGGCGGCAAATTTACAGCGCATGTTGAAATCAGCTGGACATGATGTGCCTGAAAGTAAGCCGATTATGGAGTTGAATCCAACTCACCCACTTGTTATGCAATTAAAAGCGGAAAGTGATGAGGCGAAAATTTCAGATTGGGCTAATATATTATTTGATCAGGCATTGCTGGCTGAAGGTGGTCAATTGCAGGATCCTGCGATGTTTATTTCTAGAATGAATACGTTGTTTGTGGAACTGACAAAATAGTCATTAGTTTTAGCACAAACTGTTTGTGCTAAATTTCTGGCGCTATTTCTAGCACTAAACTATTCGTAAAATAGTTATATAAAGAACGTCACCAGCTAAAATTGGTGGCGTTTTTTTATGTGAGGTGGAAAACTATACCGTAGATGATCGTGGTTTAAAGTTAGGCTGGGGATAAAAATTGTTTTCGAGTGGAAGGGCTGGATATGCAGCAGGGGATAAGGCGCATATTTTCCCAGCTAGGGAAATTAATAGATGTCACGTTTCCAGAGGTGTCCTCAATCATTATGTGATTGATGTCAGCACCACGGTAGCTCAACATCCTGACTTTAAACATTTCACTGTTTCTAGCAAGATAGCAACCATTTACAACTGGATATAAGTCAGCATCCACTGCAAGACCTCAAATTAAGCGGTAACAGTTTTAAGTGTAGCATGTTCATTACTGAAAACAAAAAAATATGAGAAATATGAAAATCTTCATAAACTATAAAAATAAGATGTAAATCAGCGTGATGCATAACATTCAAGCACGGGTGATTAAATGTTTATTCAATATTTTTTTACTGAAAGAAAATCAAATTAGTAGTAAATGGGGATTTATTTTTCTGGGCATCCAAAAAAAATATATAAAACTGTAAATCACAAGATTGAGAGTAAAGTTTTATGCAAAATATAAAAATACTTTCAGTGCCTGGTAGTATTTTATTACTTGAATGAAAGTAGTTCGTATTAAGTAATCTCTAAACTATAAATTGAATTGACCATCAGGTTATATGCTGAGTACAAATGAAAATTATCACTTTATTGAGTTGGTGTCATTTTCTAATGCGAGTATAAATTATTTAGCATACGCAAAAGTGAAAGCATTTTTATTTGAAACGGGTGGTTTGGTGAGTGGAATAGCAATGCCTACGGGGTTTCAGTCAGACAGCGTTAAGTTCGATAAGCTGCTATGTACCTTGCATAACAGTATCAATTAGAAAATGCTTAAATCTTTATTCTGTGTTCATCGAAAAAGTTCGCTGGAAAGTAATGTGGGCGTTTTAAAGAGAATATTTTATTTTGATGGTATTAAGAAAAATTGTTTAGCGCGAATTACAAATAACAGTGTTGATGAGAGGGTTATTTGCCATTAAGTTAGTAAGGATTAAAAATAGAAAAGTGAGAATGTAGAAAGATTTTTATTATTTGTATTTTGTATTTTTTTTGTAACTTGCAGTTTACACCGCCCCAGAATATTTGGTGCGGTGTAAACTAAGTAGCAATAACTTATGCTGTTGTCAAAGGCAAGATAACGAACAACAGAAAAATTACGCCTAAAAAGATAACTGGTACAGTAGCATTTCCCACAATAAATCCCTCCAAAAAAATAAAATTTACAATGCGTGATCCAATAGTGTCTGTAAGGTTATCGGATCGATATTAGAAGCAGAAAAAATAGGTGATCTGTTTCTACGAACAACAATATAAAAACTTTTGTGATGACGCAAGACTAAAATGAAGTAATTTAGTAATTTAGTCAGAAATAGCAGGTGATTTCACTTAATGCCCAGTTGAATGTAGGAAAATACGCAAAATACCTTTTAAAGTATCAGGTCAATTGATGGTTCTGAGTGTTATTTGACTAAAAAATGTAGCATAATCCCACGATATTGTTTGGCGTTAAAATCAGAGTTAGGTGTTTTTTCATAATTATTTCCAGGTAGTGTTTAGGGAATTGATAAAAGTAATTAGGCAGTAAAAAGTATGCAACTTGAAATATATAAAAGTAGTAAAAAAGATCAGACGTATTTATATGTAAATAAGCCCCTTGATCAGGATGAATTACCGGAGGCGTTGATAAATATTTTAGGTGATCTTAGTTTTGTAATGGAATTAGAGGTTACGGCTGATACTAAATTAATATCAGAAGATATAAATGAAGTGGTCTCGCATGTATTGGAAAAGGGGTTTTATCTTCAGTTGCCGCCAAAGGTTTTCTAAATTCTCATGTTCAGGTATAGATGGCGAATTAAAAAAGGCCAGTGTTTATCACTGGCCTTTTTGGCATTCACGTTAGCGGATATTAATTAGCCATGAAACATCATGCTTTCCATTAATATTGATAAAACCAACCAAATAACAGCCAGAAAAATTACGTATACTTTGTCATCTGCTACTATCAAAGTGCTTTTTCTAATCATGATAATCTCCCTCCAAGATTGAATAACCGGTTAATTTACAAACTATCAGCAAAATAAACCTGACGACATAAACAATAGTGTGGATTAAAAGTTGTTTCAATAGCAAAACCATTAAAAAATTATGGGTTTGGTATAAGTCGCACTAATGAAAGGGTTAAAAATAAGCGGGAAATATAGGGATATTACCGGGGTGTTATATTAGGGTATTGTAACTTGTTGTATTCTAATCAAAAAAGGCGCAGATTAATCTGCGCCTTTTAATGTGACTCAACTGTTCTTTAGCCGTGAAAAGCCATAGTTGAACCAAGAATTGATAAAACTAGTGTAATGATTGCTAAGTAACTAACGTAAATAGCGTCGTGAGACATAATGTGATCTTTTTTCATTTCTTACCCCTAAGTAAAATGTAATTGGTATCGCTAACGAGAATGTCAGAGTTATCCTGACTGTGACAAAACATATCAAAATGGACGCAATATGCAAGCAGTTTATGGTCTTTATACACTGAATCTATCACAATTACTGAGGTTATTAGTATGGATTGTAAGCGTTTACTTAGCTTGCGTAAGCGGTGCGATCAAGCAGGTGGCGGCGGATGATCGTAATCGAGCGATTAAAATAGCGACAGCCAGTAATTTTTTGTTGCCATTAAAATATATAAAATTAAAATTTGAAAAAGAATACGCAATTAAGTTAAAAATTACGGCTGGTTCAACCGCAAAATTGTATGCGCAGATTATGAATGGTGCACCGTACGATATATTTTTAGCCGCAGATAAGTTGACGCCGCAAAAATTGGTCGGTGATGGCATCGCTCGATTTGAGGACGAGTTTCAATATGTTCAAGGGCAGCTGGTATTGTGGACTGTAAATTCAAAGTATAAAAATAACGAAGATTTAAAACAGCGTCTCATTAGTCTTGATTTTAGGCGGCTAGCCCTGGCAAACCCAAAAACAGCGCCATATGGTCGAGCGGCCATGGAAGTATTGGGGTATTTTGATCTTCATGTGCCGCGGAGTCGTTTGATTTTAGGTGAGAGTGTTGGTCAGGCGTATCAGTTTACGAGTTCGGGTAACGTTGATATGGGGTTTGTTGCTTATTCACAGGTAAAAACTGATTTACTTGAAGGGTCGTATTGGGTGTTGCCTGCAGAAGCTTATCAACCAATTTATCAGTACGGTATACTGCTCGCATATGACCGGCAAAAAGATGAGCAAAAAATTAATGCGGGCCAGTTTGTGAAATATTTGCAAAGTCAGGACGTTCAAAAGATATTGAGGCAGCGTTTCGGATATTTGTAATGTGAAAGCGAGACGCTATATGTTGATCATTTGTTTTGTCGTTGAAAGCAAAAATTATTAATAGGTATTTTTTTGATACTCGAGACTGTTTTACTGACAATAAAGCTCGCTACCGTAACAACGCTCATTTTGCTTATTATCGGCATCCCCATGAGTTGGTGGTTAGCATTTACTCATAATAAAATGAAACCGGTGATAGAAGCGCTGGTCGCGATTCCTCTGGTTCTTCCTCCAACTGTTCTTGGCTTTTATTTAATGATATTGCTGGGTTCGAATGGTTATCTTGGGCAGGTATCTCAATATTTTACCGGTGCCACACTGGCATTTACGTTTACCGGTCTCGTCATTGCGTCGGTACTTTACTCTATGCCATTTGTAATACAGCCGTTACAGACTGCTTTCGAAAAATTGAATCTCAGAACAATCGAAGCTGCCTATCTACTTGGCGCAAATCGACTTCGAGTTTTTTGGACTATTATTGTTCCATTGTCCAGGCGTGGTTTTCTAACCGCAATTGTATTAGGTTTTTCGCATACTGTTGGTGAGTTTGGGGTAGTGCTGATGGTTGGTGGTAATATTCCCGGTGAGACTCAGGTTGTATCTATTGCAATCTATGAACTTGTTGAGTCATTGGAATATGATGCTGCACATCAGTTGTCAATCGGCCTGATGCTGTTTTCCTTTATTGTGCTGCTGTGGGTCTATAGTAGTCAATCATCTCGTATACGGGCTCGGTAATAGTGTTTCATGCCGCTATAACTTATCAGCGAGAAAACTTTAGCCTAAATGCAGAGCTAAGTCTGGATAATGGCTCGATTACAGCTCTGGTAGGGGCTTCGGGTAGTGGTAAGTCGTCGTTATTCAGGCTGTTAAGCGGGTTAGAAATTCCATCAGGTGGTGAGATTTATTCTGACAATACGTGCTGGTTTGATAAGCGAAAAAAAATCAATTTAGCCATTCAAAAACGAAAAGTAGGAATGGTTTTTCAGGACTATGCTTTATTTGAACATTTAAGTGTTTATGACAATATTGCATATGGTGTTGAGGAAGCCGTTCAGCAAACAGTTGTGATTGACTGGCTAAATCGAATTAATTTAAGTCATAAGGCAACAGCGTATCCACAAGAGCTTTCGGGTGGAGAAAAACAACGGGTTGCTCTTGCACGGGCTCTGGTTATTGCGCCAGATATTTTATTGCTGGATGAGCCATTTTCAGCACTGGATATTTTTCTACGGCATGAATTACGACGCGAGCTGCAAAAAATAATTAGCTATACACAAATCCCTGTACTAATTGCAACTCATGACCTTGAAGAGGCTCGGTTTCTTGCTGATACGGTTTATGTTTTGTCCGAAGGTCGTATTATTCAGCACGGCCCTGTCTCTGAA
>JAOTSL010000123.1 GCA_029864945.1 Gammaproteobacteria bacterium | reverse complement strand
AATTATATCAACGGCAACATTAGAAAGAGAGAGCTTACGAGTAGAGATTTGTAAGGGTATATTCACAAATAATTCTCCTGAATCTATGAACGGATTTTACATACCCCTTAAGGCAGCTAAGCCAAGTTAGATTCCATTAAAGAATCAGATACTTCACTACAAATAGTGGCCTAACTGTACTTTTAGGGTAACAATTTATAAAAATAAACATAGCCGAGAGACCGAGAACAACACCGCTAATTTATAGACTGCTCCCTAATATAAGACCATAACGCGATACTGCGCAAATATGATATTTCTATTAAAGCTCATTAATATTTTTTGGGGTAACAAGAGAAAATCACAAACAGGAGCCTAATCAGGCTCCTGCTTTAAGGATATGATGCATAAAGATAAGACTATGAAACCTTTTCTTTTTTCCAACCAATATTAACACCCGGCGGAAGTAAATCTAAAGCACAAAACTCATTAGTTACAACCAACTGAGGACGAACCTCCATAATTTTATGAGCTTCAATTTTGTTTAAATTAGATTCTAAAATATGTTTTGCCTCAGATAATACTGGCGGACGCCTGTCTCCACTGTGCGCCTCTGATGCAATCACATGAATGATTCCTTCAGATAGAAAGCGCTCAGCCCAATATTGAGCCTTACGACCAAAATAACCAGTAAAGCTATCTGCAGTAATTTGTATCCATGCACCACCATCAATAAGACTTCTGATCACATGATACTTTTCATTTATCCATGATAATCGCTCTGGATGTGCAATTATTGGTACATAACCTTTTTCAAGCAAATGTCTGACGGTTTCTTCAAAATTAACGGGCAAATATACCTGAGGAAAACTAAGCAGCACATACTGACTGTCAGACACCTTGTTAATTTCGGAACTTATCATTGCTCGTTCATTTAACGCCAGATGAAAATCAGCACCTAACGTTACAGTCAAAGGAAAGCCGGCTTCAAGTAACTTAAGATTAATGACATTTAGCAGCAATTCATTTCTGCTAACGTCATCACTTCTTATTTGGCCAATATTGTATTCAGGTGTCCAGACAATACGATCTATACCGTCTTCCAATGCCATACGAGCAACATTTAACACGCTTTCCCAGTCAAGATTAATTTCATCTGTTATCACAGTATTTTCGATGATATGAGAGTGTAAATCGATCAAGGTCTCTCCCCCTTTCTGTTAATTGTATTAACAACTACTGTATGCGATATCGCTCATATGCTCTTACTAACACTCAGTCCAATCATTGGATGCATACGTTCTACGTATAGTTCCATTAATAAGAGCGAGTTTATAATGCAATTGTTACGATACAACTAAGCAATTGAATAATGCGTTTTTTTACCACTTGTTTACCAGAATAATGCAATGAACTTCAAAACCCTGATTGCCGAAGGCTATATTTCGGCAACAAAAGATTTTTCTTTACTCAGCAATTAAGTATTTAGTCATGACCATTTAAACTTAAACGAGCATTTCGATTTCAAGCATACTTAATTACAATTAAGACAAACAACCAATTAACAATATTTGAACTTATACTTTTAATCTTGTTAAAGATGCAAAAAAGGTTCCGGACAGAACCTGAAGTGAGAAATTATAAAGCAGATAACTTGTTGATCAGCATTAATAAATACTGATCAAATACTATTCATCAACCCCATACGCATGAAACATCCCTTTCAACCTAATGTTATCTCCAATGTTAACGACCTCCAGCTTGATCAAGCCAGAAAAGTTTTTCATTTTACCGCCACCACGACCAAGTACCGTAATATTGAATGCGCCCTTACCAACTGCTTTTTTCTCTTTAATTTTCCAGCTTAAGTTTTCCAGATCAATGACGCGCATTTCTGTTGAGCTAAACAATTTTTCGTAGTCTTGTCGAATAGCCTGTTTATTTCTCGCATCATTTGTGGATGAGTCCTCGGTAAAAAAGGTCATAAATGCCTCCAAGTTACCTTCCTCGTAAGCAAGAGAAAAATCCGTCAAAAATGTAATCAGGCGTTCCTGCGTAATGGATGTCGATTTTATCGGTGCAATATCACTTTTAACACGCTCTGCTTTTACCACACTCTCTTTATCTGTATTTACTTTCGGTAAAAATGAAACCACAGCCGGTACGAGTGTTTTCGCTGCAGGTACTATTGTTTTAGGTACGATAACTTTAGCAATAACAACGGGTACCTTGGTCTTTTTAGTCGGCGCTATCTTTTTCTCTTGTGCTAAAATATGTTTTTTAGGCTTTACCGGTGCGGCAATTATTTTCTTCTCTGTTTTTATAGTATTAGTTTTAACTTTTGTTTTAACTACAGTTGGTTTTGGTGCATCTCGTGCAACTACTTTAATCACTTCTGGTTTCGAAACAGGCTCTTGAACAGTAACCGTTTTCGCGCTCGGTTTACTTTCTGCCACTTCGCCTACAAGTGATGTCATTTGAGCCGCATTTATTTCTACTTCACTAACGTCAATTGTATCCAGCATTGGAGAACCTAGCAATTCAGGCGCCTCAAGCTCTAAAGGCAACACTTCAACTTTTGGTTGATCCTGAATAGTCAATTGCTTCACAGACTGACCTGGTTTTGTTGACTCTAGTAATGGCGTTAATTCAGGCTGCATAACATAATAAGTAGCTCCAGCTACCGTCACTACTATAGCAACAAGCGCAATGCCTAACATCCGCCCAAGAGCAGCCGGCTCTTTATAGTCATCAGTCGCTATTTGCTCAACAACGTCCTCAACAGAAGCATCAATAATAATTTCTTTTAATTGTGCAGGCGACGCCTCAGGCTCTTCATCCTCAGCAACAACTGGCAATTTATTGTTTCGAGATTTTAAAGCCGAAAGAAACTCATCGTATTCTTTCCTTTTTTCATTAGAACGTAACGTGCCATAAGCCTGATTAATACGCCGTGTAAACGTCTCATCCCAGTTAGAGGCATTTTGCTCTTTATCCGGCTGAAACAGGCGAAATAAATATTTATAATGTGTGCGTATCTGCTCAAAACTAGCACTTGAGGTAACACCAATACGGCGATAATAGTCCGCTGTATTTGATAACAAAACATTTTTTATATAATAACGTAACGCATCACGAATAACCCGATCAGACACATTTAACAATTCTCCCGAACGCAAATATTCAGGCACCACCATTTTTCCAATTGCTATCCTGAAGCACTCGGCAATACCAGGAGGAATTGGCGTTTTAGAACTCGCAATTGACTTAAATTTATCCGGCTCACGATGATAGGCAACGGCAAGTGCAACCAGATCCCACCAATCAGGCTTGGTATCATCCAATGGCGTTTCAGCTTGAGGTGAAACATCCATTTGCCTTTCAGCCGAATTTCCATTAGCAACAATTCTTAAAGGCTGATTCTCGTTATGTTTTTGCTTTGTAGGACGGGTATTATTAACAGTCGGCGGCTCTGCCGGCTCAGAGTAGCTATCATCTGGCTCTTGAATATCCGTCGTATCAGTAAAGACACTATCATCTTCAGCAGACTCAGCCTGGGAAATTGAAGTTGTCCTGGATTTTTTCGAGTCAGGATCAGTTACATCGTCTGAAAACGAACTGAGCATATCAGAATCAATCGACTCAGCTGCATCATGGTCGGCTTTTTCAGTATTTTTATCATCAAGCGCTAATTCCGTTTGGGTATCTGAAGCGATTACCTCAGGTGCACCAGGATTTATATCGTTTAATTTAACGCCTTTGGCCGATACCTCATACGTTAACTCTTTAGCAACTGCTTTTATATTTACATCGTGAATTTCAGTCAATTCTTCAAGAGCACCATATAACAGCAAGCGTTCACAAAACGTATTAATACGCCTTGGCACACCCTTCGTTAGTGCAAACAGCCTAACAAAAGCCCTATCAGAAATTTGTGGATTTCCCGTCCAACCAGTCAACGTCAACCGGTGCTCTATATATTCCCTTGTTTCATCTTGATTTAGCGGTTCCAGATGAGAAGATGCAACAACTCGCTGGCGTAATTGCTCCAGCTCATTGGTATACAGGCTATTACGAAACTGCTCCTGCCCCAGTAAAAAAATTTGAATAAGCGCATCTTTTCCAATATAAAAATTGGATAACATTCTCAACTCTTCGAGTGATGCATAAGGCAGATTTTGCGCCTCATCCACAAGCAAAAGCACATGATAGCCAGCGCGAGCACGAGATATAAAAAATGATTCCAGGCGTTTAAGCAGACTTGCTTTAGGTAAGCCTTCATGCTCCAAACCAAAAGATGCGGCCACCATGCGAAGCACATCATCAGCTTCCAGATGCGTCGTATTAAGTTCCGCAACAACCACTTTATCGCGGCCAATTTCCTGTAACAATGCACGAGCGAGCGTCGTTTTACCTGTGCCGGGCGCACCAGTAATAACAATAAAGCCTTCTTTTTGATTTAACCCATAACGTAAATAGGCCAACGCTCGATTGTGCCCAGGACTGCCGAAAAAAAAAGCAGGATCAGGGCTCAAACGAAAAGGAGCACTTTTTAATCCGTAAAACCGTTCGTACACAGCAACTCACCGCAATTGATTTAGAATACACCTACATTTTAACATTATTCATTGAGGCCAAAAACCTACTAAATTACAAAAAATGTAAGATAAATAGTATTTTAGCTATAAATAGATAAATAGATATGTGAATAGCTTCACAGCTATGCTTATTTGTCGTCCAATAAATTAAATTACTTATTTAATTAGAGAAAATAATAATGAAGTTGAGCCGTTTTCTGAACTTTTTTATCGATAGTCGAAAGGGGTTTAATTAAAACGGGGGATTATTAAGCAATGCTACAAACCAAGAAGCCATAGATGAACAACAATTCCGTGTCATACACCCATGACTATACCAGGCACGATTTTATTCTTATTATTTTGTGGTTATTCTTATTATTATTCTGTGGTTACGTTTTTTTATTTTTATTTTTATTTTTATATGGGGAATAAAAATTCACCAGTCAAACCGTCGCGATTGAATCCTACTCATTCACTCCAAGTCATCCTCCGATTATCGAAATAAAAACCATCAATTGCGTAACTCGTTGACAAAGGCATTATTGCATCATGCGAGCCAACTTGATACTTTGAACAATTTCAATAGGTTAGCTTATATCTAGGTTTACCCATGTGGTTTTTTACGCGTACTGTAAAAATTACCGACACCGCCTTTATACCCATAACCTATGTCAGTGATATCTGCTTCTTTAACATACCCATAATTGCAATAATGTTTCACTTAATTATCAAAGGTTTGAAGATGCACTCACATTATAATTTCTAATAAGTCCACAGCTTACCGTTTGTTTTATATACTTTTTATCCCCTTTTAGTTGTAAAGAATATCGAATCGTTCATTTAATCCACAACGAATAACATTAAAAAACCTGCGTTATAAAAACTGTGCAACCATATAGAAGGCAAAATACTTCTATGGCGATCACGAAAGTAACCAAAAATAAGCGAAGGAAAAAAGATTAAAAATGCCATTAACGGCGCTTGATGAACTAGATGCAACACACTGAACAAAATACTGGTAACAACATTTGCCCCGCTAAGCCCAAAAAAAACTTTCTGATAACGAACGCGCATTAGCAATAAGCCTTGTACGAGTCCACGAAAAACAATCTCTTCCAAAATGGGGTATAAAATAATTGAAACAAGAATAATTTCAGGTGTGCTAAACAAATTTCGAGGAGTAGCAGGCTGAATAAAAATATCCATAACCACCCAAAATCCAATCGCCACGACAAAAGCAAGATACCAATGCGGGTCTTTTAGATATTTATTGCTTACAACGACCATATATCACTCAATATTTGCCATTCCATTCATGGGCACCCTCATGTTTAATAACAACTTATCAACATCAAACACTCCACTTCGCTTCCTGGTCAAGTTTCAGGTAGAATTCCAGCCAACTGACAAAATATCAAACAAGGAAAATTTATGAAACAAATATCCGTCATTACCTTTTCGCTTTTTATTGGTTTTTTTATGTCCGTCGCAGCGATTTCCGATGCCGAAGCCAAACGATTTGGTGGTGGAAAATCATTCGGCAGTAATATTTCAAAAAATAATTCCGCAAAACGCACTAGCAGCACGCAAAATAAAGCACAGCAGCAAAACACTGACCGCAAACAAGCCATGTCTAAAAAAGGTGGCATGATGGGATTACTTGGCGGACTAATGATTGGCGGTATGCTCGGCGCATTATTTTTTGGCGGCGCATTTGAAAACATCAATTTCATGGATATCCTACTATTTGGCGGCATTGCTTTTCTGCTATTCAAACTTCTCACAAGAGGCAGAGGAAGACAACAAACCGCCACCGCCAATGGCGCACCCATTGACATGGAAGAAACTAGCAGCCATCAGACACGCCAGTCGTCTGAAAGTTATGGCAGCGCTGACGCTAACTTTAATGAAGAACCTGAAAACATTCTGAAAACAGGAAAAATACCACGTGGTTTCGATCAGAAAAGTTTTCTAAGCGGTGCAGAAAATGTATATGAGTTATTACAAAAAGCCTGGGATAGTGGCGACCTAGGTGACCTGAGACAATTTTCTACCGATAACGTTTTTGCTGAACTTCAGGATCAGTTTCGGCTACGCAACAGTGAAAACAAAACGGAAATTATTTCACTTAAATCCGAGCTAGTAAATGTGGTAATCTCAAATAGCGGCGCAGAAGCCACTGTTGTATTTAATGCTGAAGTGAAAGAATTTGATAATGACGACAAGCCGGAAGAAATTACATACACACAGGAAGCCTGGTATTTTGTGCGACCTGACAATCGAAATGAGCACAACTGGTTACTCGATGGCATTCAGCAACTTGAAGACTAATTAAATATTAATCCGCACACTAAACACCATATATTTTAAGCTTATAAAATAACTCTGGTGTTTAGTGCGTAGATTCTCGATACCTAAAATTCATTTATAATATACTTTCCCTTTACCCTCATAAAACACCTCTTCACTATCCTAATGATTTTCGCTGTGTCACAATAACTAGGTCAGTAATAAAACTTACCCCTCTAAACATACGATATAAGCGCTTAACCTATGTTTTCACACAACGATAATTTACAGCCAATAGACCAAAATGTCTCCTTACAAGAGAAACTGGTATCCATACACCAAACCATCCAGAAAAAATTTTCCTTTATTGACCGTATTGCTATCACCATTTACGACCCCGAAACCAGAGTATTAAAAACTTTTATGCACAGTAGTGGTGACGATAACCCACTTGAAAACTATCAGTCTCTTCTAGATGAGGCGCATTCGCTGAAAGAGATTCTAAACAAAGGTAAACCGAGAGTTGTTAACAACCTAACAACATTTGAAAATAGCACCAATATACACGCCAAACGTATTGGCCGACAAGGTTATACTGCCAGTTACACAATGCCTATGTATGATAAAGGTGTTTTTTTTGGTTTTTTATTTTTCAACTCTTATATTGAAAATGTATTTAACGAAACAACCCTAAATGACCTAGATGTATATGGGCATCTTATTTCGCTCATGGTTGCCGGCGATTTTAAAATTGTAAAAATGATGAATGCCGCCATTAAAACCACGGGTAATATTGTTCACGCACGCTACCCCGAAACCGGTGGCCATCTTGACAGAATGTCTCGTTATAGTCGTATTATTGCAGCGGAACTCGCCGACAAGTACAAATTAAACGATGACTACATTGAACATGTTTTTATGTTTTCACCATTGCACGACATCGGTAAAATCGCAATCCCCGATAACATCCTGCTTAAGCCCGGTAAACTTAACAGTAAAGAACAAGAAATCATGCGCTCTCACACCAAAATAGGCAAAGAATTGATCGATGATCTTATTAATAATTTCGACCTAAGCACATCAGACAACATTTCAATTTTAAAAAATATTGCTGAATTCCATCACGAAGCTGTCAACGGTAGCGGCTACCCAGCCGGGAAGAAAAATGATGAAATCCCATTAGAAGCCCGCATAGTTGCCGTTGCCGATGTATTTGATGCACTTACCTCCAAACGATCATATAAAAATGCGTGGAGTAATGAGGAGTCCATCAAAATACTATTAAGTTATTCCGGAGAGACTCTGGACCAGGACTGCGTAAATGCATTAGTAAAAAATGAACAAGCTGTTAAATTAATACAGGAGCAATTCAAAGAAAGTGATACTGAATAACAATGAAAAAATAATTTGAATCGGCAACAGAAGTCTATCTGTATTAATACAGCCTATTAACTGTCACACATAAATATCGTTACAACTCGACGGGTAAATGCGCCACCCGTTTGACTAAAAATTCATGGGCAATCCACTTTTCAAAGCCCGTACATATGCTTTTAGAAAAAACATCCTTGTTTATGGGTGGGCACTAATTAGAAATATAGTTATCCGGCAGATGAAAATTACCAACTGGGTTTTCTGCGTCTTTCTTTATGCTAATCAATTCAAACTGTACTTTACCAAATTGGTCTTCCGATTTAATTGGAAAACCATATTTACCGTATCGTTTATACGCTAAATGATTTGCTACAAAACATAAATCAAGATCTTCGGGTAGATCTCGAAAAGTAGTGTTTATTTTATATTCCATCATAAGCCCAAGGCCCGGTAATATATTAGTTAGTTCCACATCCGATTTAACAAGATACTCACTACGGCAAATATCGTCATTTACTTTTAATAGATACAACTCAGTGTCGAAACCCAATATAACTGGCCCCGCCCCATGAAGGACATAGTCGATAGAAATACCCTCTACATCAGGAATATGAGGTGCTTGCTTTACATTATCACTTAAATTCAATATTTTCTTTTCTTTGGTATTAATTTTATAGAGATGACGCTGACTGGCATTAACAAGAGTATATATTGGCTCCTGATCGATTCTAATCTCGAGACTGTTGCCATCACTCCAAA
>JAOTSL010000122.1 GCA_029864945.1 Gammaproteobacteria bacterium | reverse complement strand
CCAATGGAAAAATAGACACTGGATCTGGGAGATGAATATCTCGCAGGTCTTTTAATTGCTCCTGAAGGTCATTCATAATTTATTATTTACCCCCAGCTCTTCGGTGCATATTTAATGTTATATGTCCTGATAAATCGTCCGTGCTGCAAATCGAAAAAAAATGTATTCCGCTCTTAAGGCAAAATTGTTTTAACTTGTCCTCAGTCGCTATAAAATCAGAAAGTATAGTGTCATGAGTCGATTTACCATTAGCCACAAATTTTCCTGAGTGGCTGCCATCAGACAACATATAGTTTCCCGCGGGTGGTGCATTTTTTTCGAGCTCATCATAAACATTGATCAAGGCAAGATCACAATGTTGTGAAATTTGACGGAGATATAATCTTGCTGATTCGCTTATAACATTAAAGTCACTTATGATAAAAATGAGGCTACCGGGTTTTGCAACGCGTTTTAGTCTGGACACAACATCAACAAACCCAGATCCAGTAGACTCGTCATTTTTAGAAAACGAATCGTGACTCCAGTCCACCATATTTTTTAGAAAAGTCAGTACACCACGCTTGCCGCCAACGGGTTTTATTTCTTTGTGCTTGTTGCCTGAAAAAAAGATACCACCGACTCGGTCTCCATGAGACATAGATGACCATGCAAGTAGACCAGCGACCTTAGAAGCAACCACCGATTTAAAGGAAACCTGAGTACCAAATTGCATACTGGGACCGGTATCGACAACAAAATAAATCGCTCGTTCTCTTTCTTCTGTATATAACTTAGTGTGTGTTTTACCTGTTCTTGCTGTCACCCGCCAATCAATACTTCGGATATCATCACCTGGCTGATAAAGGCGAACTTCAGAAAAATCCATACCTCGACCGCGAAAGGGCGACGCAAAGTTACCAGAACGCTGAGCGGTACTTTTTTTACGTGTACTACCAATAGATTTGCCAGCCTGCAAACGCAAAGCAATTAAACTTTGCATGCTAACAACAACTGAATCTGGAATTTCTATTTGCGCCATTATATAAACCTAAACTTAAGGAGCCGGAACCAGTTCAATTAGCATTTTAATGATATCGTCTGGTGAAACACCTTCAGCCTCGGCTTCGAAAGTGAGTAAAATTCTGTGACGCAATACATCATAAGCAATGCTCTGTACGTCTTCCGGTGCAACATAGTCACGACCGCTTAACCAAGCGTTTGCTCTGGCGCATCTATCAAGCGCGATTGTACCACGAGGGCTAGCCCCAAAATTTATCCAGCGATCAAGTTCCTTACTGTAAGCTGACGGATTACGAGTTGCCGCAATTAACTGCACGATATACTCTTCTACCGCATCAACCATGTGCATATTCAACACTTCGGCTCTTGCACCAAACATTGCTTCCTGAGAAATCAATTCCGGTTTTGTCACCTCTTCTATGCGTTCATTTTTTGCTTGGGCGCGTACTAGGTGTAATATTTTTTTCTCTGACTCTACATCAGGGTAGTCAATAGTTAAATGCATTAAAAAACGATCAAGCTGCGCCTCAGGTAAAGGATAAGTTCCTTCCTGCTCAATCGGATTTTGAGTTGCCATAACCAAAAATAATTCAGGTAATTGATAGGTAGTTCGACCCACCGTAATTTGACGCTCACCCATAGCCTCTAGTAAAGCGGACTGTACTTTTGCCGGTGCACGATTTATTTCATCGGCTAATACAAGATTATGAAAAAGTGGTCCCTGCTGAAAAAGAAAAGTACCATCTTGAGGACGATAGATTTCTGTTCCTGTTAAATCAGCTGGCAATAGATCCGGTGTAAACTGGACTCGGTGAAAGTCACCCTCAACCCCATCACTTAATACTTTAATCGCCGTTGTTTTTGCTAACCCTGGCGCACCTTCAACAAGTAAGTGTCCATCAGAGAGCAACGCAATCATTAGTTTTTTTGTTAAGTCAGGTTGCCCAATAATTATTTTGTTTAGGTAGGACAAGTAACCATTAATAAGTTCAAATGGGGATGACATAGTTTCCAATTCCAGTTTTAAATTAATTTAGATAAATAATACATATATGACCTGACTACACCGGTCTTTGAAGGGGTTTTTCAACAGCTTTCCGTCTTTCAATTCCGCACAATAATTCAATCAATGTTAGCGCGAAATCCATTGCAGTTCCAGGCCCACGAGACGTAATTATATTACCATCTACAACTACAGAAGCGCTTGAGTAAACCATTCCAGCAACATCAAACTCTTCCAGAGTACCGGGGTAACTCGTTACTTTTTTGTTTTCTAGCAATCCAGCACTCGCCAATACTTTTGGTGCTGCACAGATAGCAGCTATCCATTTTCCTTGCTCATTCATTTCACACAACAAACGTTTTATTCGGGCATCATCATTTAAAAAATCTGTGCCCGGCAAACCACCTGGCAATACAATCATCTCAAAAGTTTGTTTCAATGCACTAGTCAGATCCGTATCAGGAACAATCACAACGCCCCGACTGGCTTTTATAGAATGCTCATCTAGACCAGCAGTAACAACATTAACTTCAGCGCGGCGCAGTAAATCAATAATGGTAACAGCTTCTAATTCTTCACAACCTTGTGCGAGCGGGATAAGGACGCTTGCCACAATAAACTCCTTGGTTCTATTAATGATATATAACGACTTACCGTAACTATTTTGATGCCTTCGGCCTTTAATCTGGGTAACCAGTTTTTTAATGCATTAATCGTTTCCGTGTGTGGATGGCCGATTGCGAGAGCGTAACCTACGCTATTTACACGTCGCAGTAAACGCTCGAATTGGTAATCAATTTCCAGTTTTTCAACAACATGATCAAGAAATATATCTCTTGAAGCACTCGGCACACGATAAGCTCTCGCTTGCTCAGCGGCAACACTGGATGCATGCGTTCTACTGTCAACAAAATAGAGGTTATTCTTTTCCTTTAGTTCCGCCATTAACCACTGCATTTGCAATAAATCCTGCGTTAACAAACTACCCATGTGATTGTTAATACCAAACGCACCAGGAATGGCGAGGATATCCTGCCTAATAGTTGCTACAAATTGCTCGCGGGACATTGATACATTTAATCCCCCCGGGCCCATATTTTTATTATTTATGGGCTGCATCGGCAAATGCAACATTACCTCTTTACTTTTTTTGTGCGCCAACTTGATTAGCTGCGCTGAATGAGAAGTATGCGGTAAAAAAGAATAGGTTAAATCATACGGAAGAGTGACCAAATCCTCACCCATATTCAGATCATTACCTAGATCATCAATAACTATCGCAACAAAACGCATGTCTTCCAGCGCATAAACAGCACTTGAAAAAATGACAAACTGAAACAAAATTAGAGTGAAAAATGTGCGATATATATACTGCAGCTGCTTTCCCTCCCCAGAACAAGTCAATCGATAAACAAAAAACCATTATTACACTTATCAACGATGCAATAAAATGTAAATTGCTTGCAAAAAAAAACACCTTCGATGAAGGTGTTTTTTTAAACAACAAATACTTTTTTACTGATAAAAATTCAAAGCTTCACCCTACTGCTGAAGTTTTGAAATAGTAATAGCCTTAAGCGTATTAAGTGCTTCATATAGCTGGTAATCAGTATCCGCCAAATCTAACATTGGATCAGCGGCTTCTTTTTTCGATTTTTTCTTCGTTGCTTCACCGTTTTCCAAATGACCAGAGAGGTCAGCTTCTTTCAAACGGCTAAAATCGGATACGATTTTTTGAACCCTTAACGATTCAAGCTTGATATGAGGAACAATTCCCTCCGCCTGAATCGAACGCCCTGACGGTGTGTAATAACGTGCAGTGGTCAACTTTAATGCAGAGTTAGTATTCATCGGCAAAATGGTTTGAACAGATCCCTTACCAAACGTTTTCTCACCCATGATAATTGCGCGGTTATGATCCTGAAGCGCACCGGCAACAATTTCTGATGCTGATGCCGAACCGCCGTTCACTAATACAACTACCGGATTACCCTTAAGCACATCCGATGGTGTAGCGCTAAATTTTAATCGGGATTCTGTATCTCGACCCTCGGTATACACAATTAAGCCTTTGGTCAAAAATGCATCGGATACATCCACTGCGGCGCTCAATACCCCGCCTGGATTATTTCTCAAATCAAGAACCAAGCCTTTTAAACCGTCTTTACTTTCCTTTTGTAGCTTCTCAATTTCTTCTAACAAGTTTTCACCCGTTTTAGATTGAAAACTGGTAATTCGAATATAACCATAATCTTCATTAAGCATTCTGCGCTTAACTGATTTAACGCGAATAATATCTCGTGTGATAGTAATTTTTAATGGCTTGTCTTGACCTTCTCTCACCACGGTTAAGATAATATCGGAGCCTGGCTTACCACGCATTATTTTTACGGCCTGACTTAGAGACAATCCTTTCACTGGCGTCTCATCTAGCCTCACAATCAAATCACCTGCATGTATACCGGCTTTTTTTGCTGGCGTGTCATCAATAGGTGATATAACTTTTATAAAACCATCTTCCATACCAACTTCTATTCCGAGGCCGCCAAATCGGCCAGTAGTTCCTACCTGTAATTCTTTATAACCCTCTGGGTCCAAATACGTTGAATGAGGATCAAGGCCAGATAACATTCCTCGAATCGCATTTTCAAGTAGTGTTTTATCATCTACGTCTTCTACATAATCATTTTTTATTTTCGCAAAGACTTCAGTAAATGTTCGTAATTCATTTATCGGCAACGCAAAAGTTGACTGGTCATTTCTCTCAGCAAAAACGCCCTGGGCAAGCGCTAGCGTTACGCCAAGAACTAATCCAATGCTGAGTACAGAAATTGTTTTAAAAGTAGGTTTCATTCCTTGCTCCCCGGTAAATACCGGCCTGACATAAATAAAGATGATTCTGACGTAACGACTTCGTTCACTTAACTTTTAATATTCCAAAATAGCGTGAAACTTACCCAAGTGCTCATACATATCTATATACGTACATTATCTGTGAGTAAATTGCCTAATTATGGATCAAAATTAAATATGAAGGACATTACAAAAAAAGATTCATACACCGTATCAACTACTTAAAAGCCCAAATAGACTTTCCAAGAGTTAGACTCTATCAAAAATGTTCGGATAATCAAACGACATGCTTCGATAAACCAACATTAAATAACGAAATGACGGTTAATTGGGTTTCCTGGCAACAATCCATCTTGCTGGATTCACCGGCTTACCTTTATATCGAATTTCAAAGTATAGTGCTGGCTTTCCACTTCGGCCACTATTCCCAGCCAATGCAATGTGTTGATTTTTCCGTACCTGGTCGCCAACCTTCCCGAGCAATTGTTGGTTATGCGCGTACAAACTCATATAACCCTTGCCGTGTTCTATTATGAGCACAAAACCGTAACCGGTTAACCAGTCAGCGAAAACCACTTGTCCTTTTTCAACCGCACTAACAACGGCACCTGCTTGAGTTTCAATCAAAACACCACGCCACTTCAATTTGCTACCAGCGCGTATTCGACCAAACTTTTGAGTCACCCGCCCACTCACTGGCCATGACAACTCTCCTTTTTTCTTTGCGAAAGACATGCCGGTTGATTTTACCTGCTTCAGCTTTGCTATCTTTGCCGCAAGTTTTTCGATACGCTTTTGATCAGCTTTTAGTGACCTTATTTTAGATGCGCTTGACTTTATTTCAGCTGCTAGCTTCCCTAAAACTGAAGTTCGATCACGGTAACGCTCCTGAAGAGCAAGAGTCTGCTGAGTATTTTTTCAGCGAGCTTATCTAACACCAATACCCGTTTAGACAGAGACTTTTCTAACACATCCAGCTTTTCATACTGATGACTTAACGCGCGGTACTGCCGCAAATAATCCTTAATAAGATAGTCATGATAAACTTCAAATCGGCCAGTCTTGCCAACATCCTCCTGATTTATAAGAGATTTTAATGGCCGCTGACGTTGCAGCAAATAAAATGCACGCATCAATCCCGCCACTGATTGATTAGATGAAGCGATATCATTCAGCAATTGTGACTTTTCTTTATATAAATTAGATAGTTGAGATTTCGCTAAGACCTGTTTATTACTCACGTCCAAGTGGGCTTTACCCAGTTTTTCTATTAACGTATCGGAAGAATATATTTTCTTTTGGAGGCTACTAAGTTGATTTTCTTTTAGCTTTATTGATCGAGCAATTTTTTGAATTTCAGCTTGAAGAAGATGGCTCTCCTTCCCTGATTTTGATGACGGGGGACGATCGGCAGAATGAGCCTGTAAAACGTGAAACAATAAGAACGAGACAAAAAACAGACAACTTACAATAGTACTGTTATTTTTCATCCCGCTCTCTGGTCTTTTATAGTTTTCTCGGTATTTATATCAACGTCACTAGTGACTGACCACCCATTTCTGCCGGCTTATCTATACCCATTAGATATAACATGGTTGGTGTTACATCAGACAGCGCACCCACCGGGGCAAGTTCTGCATTACGACCAACATAAATAAACGGCACTGGATTCGTCGTATGAGCAGTGTGCGCCTGGCCAGTGCTGACATCAGCCATTTGCTCTGCATTGCCATGATCTGCGGTTATTAAAACTTCTCCGCCAACGCCTATAATCGCGTCAACCACATCACTTAAACAAGAGTCTAACGCCTCTATCGCTTTAACTGTAGCATCAAAATCACCCGTATGCCCAACCATATCCGGATTGGCATAATTACAGATTATAGCGTCGTATTTTTCGCTATTAACCGCATTTACGAGCTTTTCAGTCAATTCAGGTGCATTCATTTCAGGCTGCAAGTCATAAGTAGCAACATTAGGTGACGGTACAAGTATGCGGTCTTCACCCGGAAATGGCTCTTCAACGCCTCCGTTTAGAAAAAATGTGACATGGGCATATTTTTCCGTTTCAGCGATTCGTAACTGCCTTAAACCTAAATCAGATATATAAGAGCCAAATACATTACGCAAACGTTCTGGTGGGAACGCCACCTCAACATCAAAAGTCGATTTGTATTCAGTTAAACTAACAAACGAACCCAGAGATGGAAAGCCGCCTGAATCAAACGCATCAAAATCTGGCTCTATAAATGGCTGGGTAATTTGACGTGCTCGATCAGAACGAAAATTCATAAAAATAACTGAATCACCATCTTCTATTTTGACCGGCGCCTGATCAGCAGAATGAATGCATGTCGCTTTTACGAATTCATCTGATTCGCCGCGCAGATAAGCCTGCTCAAGCCCTTCTAATGCGGTATTTGCTTGAAACTCAGCCAGGCCATGAGTAATTACGTCATAACTCGACTTAACTCGATCCCATCGATTATCTCTATCCATTGAAAAATAGCGTCCTACAATGGATGCAACTTGGCCTACGCCTGTTTCTTCTAGGCAATTATTCAACGACTCTAAATACTTTTTAGCGCTCTTAGGCGAAGTGTCTCTACCATCCAGGAATGCATGAACATAAATTTTTTGAGCGCCGCGATCGGCGGCCAACTTAACCATTGCATGAATGTGCATGTCATGACTATGAACACCACCATCCGACAACAAACCCATAATGTGAATTGATTTGTTATTCTCAATCGCAGAATCAACGCTTTTTGTCAAAACACCGTTTGTAAAAAATGAGCCTGACTGCAATGCATGGTCAATTCGGGATATTTCCTGATAGACAACACGGCCCGCACCCAAATTAAGATGCCCTACTTCAGAGTTACCCATTTGATTAGCTGGAAGGCCCACCGCTGATTCAGATGCCCTAATCAAAGTATGAGGGTATTTTTCCCATAACTTATCCCAATTAGGTTTTTTAGCTGCAAAAATCGCGTTATTCTTTTCTGTTTCGCTATATCCCCAACCATCTAGGATAAGCAGTACTACCGGCTTTTTTCTGTTACTCATATATCGTTTTACCAATTTTAATCACTGAGGCGTCAATTACGGCTAAAATGCAAACTACATCACCAATTAAACCTTATTTTAAAAAGGTTTATGCCAATAAACGCCTTTCTCTACAAGTGTATTATTGTATAATGTTTTAGTTATAAACACAGTAAAATTACAAAACCCGAACATTCAAGAAACAACAAGAGACAACCTATGCCCAACACTATCGAGCTCCCTCTTATCACAAAAGATGAAGATATCGAGCGAGCAGCTCAATCCATGAAAGCGATGGCTCATCCTTTGCGCCTGAAAATTCTTTGCTCACTAGGTGGTAGCGAGGTGAGTGTTCAGGAAATAGTTAAACTTGTCGGCACTTCACAAAGCAACATCTCTCAACACCTCGCTATTTTACGAGATAAAGGGATATTAAGTTCCCGGAAGGATGCAAATCGCGTTTATTACAAAGTTGGCGATTCCAGAACCCTTCAATTAATCTCTATGATGCGTGAAGTATTTTGTACCGTATAACCACTTAACCCTTCGCCACTTATTTCGTATTTACCTGCGTTTTCGTGGCGCGCAGTTTATCATCGCTCGAAACACTTAACCAGCCAAATAACCCCCCGATTAGTCCGTAAAATAACCAACTAAAATTAATTCACATTAAATCACCTCTCCCTAGAAGCTTGTATAAACTCGCTTACAGGATTAATCACATTTGTTGCTTTTTTTCGGGTAAAATACACAACCGAAAACACCTCACAACTCAAAATTTAAAATATACGGAATAATATGGAACAGTTTATTAATTTTTTGGCTGAAGAATGGCCACTTACCCTGGCGCTTGTATTCATCATAATCCTGCTCGGTCGATCATTTGTTGAACCAATGATTACCGGAGTTAAAAATATAAAAGCTCAAGATGCTGTGCGAATGATGAACGATGATGACACGCTAGTGCTAGATGTTCGACTTGAGAAAGAATACAAAGAAGGGCATATTCTAGGCTCCGTTCACATTCCACTTGGCGCTCTGGAAAGCAGAATTCGTGAACTCGATCAGTACAAAGGTAAT
>JAOTSL010000121.1 GCA_029864945.1 Gammaproteobacteria bacterium | reverse complement strand
GGTGGATAATATAAAGGTAAAGAAAAAGACAAAGAAGGGTGGGAATACCGGTAAAAAATAATCTACCATGCGGTAATCATCTGAGCCGTGTAAATAATGTTTTTTAAGATCCATAGGCAATGAGTTTACCGAGTTCGCACACAGCGCAGAACAGCTTGAATCGATAACAGTCGGCATTGCTGATGCGAGATCATCCAGGGCGCTGGAAATGGCGGATAACGCCGTTGCCGTTAATGTTGGATGTGTGCCTTCGATGTATAAATGCAGGGTGCCACGTTTTCCATCAAAGCGATCGGTTAATAAATTTTCATCCATATACAATATGACATCTGCGTTATTAGATTCCAGTTCTTGCTGAATCAGGGTTATTAGTTTGTCGCGGTCTATTTCTTCATCGGGTATGTTTAGTTCTACTAGTTTAATATTATCTTCGGATTCTATGGCATTAATCATATCTGCATCAAACAATCGCGCTACACCGCGTGTGACGACACCAACATCGACGGTTTCATCTTCTATAACTGCAAAATAAATTAATGTCATTACCACAAAAGGGACTAAAAACAGAAAGGCGAGGGTGCGTTTGTCCCGGCTGATCTCGCGGATAATTCGCCAGGCTATCCATTTTCCATTCATAACTGCTGGCCTTCATTTAATGGGAGCGATTTTATATTGGTAGCTTCAACAAATGCGGCCTCTAAATCATTTGTCTCAAATTTATCCATTATTTGTTGGGGTGTGCCTTGTTCGAGTTTTATTCCATTCCTTAAAAAAACAACATTTCCACAACGTGAAGCTTCCGATATGTTGTGTGTCGTTACGATTATAGATGTACCTGCGTCTACCATTTGAGCAAACCAATCCCAAAACTTAATGCGTAACAAGGGATCAACCCCAGCCGTTGGCTCATCAAGTATTAATAGGCGTGGCTTATGAATTAATGCTGTTGCTAGCATTACGCGACGAATCATTCCACCGGATAACTCTGACACCAAATCATCTTTGCGTTGGTAAAGCTCAACCATGTTTAGTATGTCGTTGGCGCGTTCGTGCAATTCGGATTTTTCTAGTTGATAAATGCGGCCATAAAATAATATGTTTTCCCAAACTGATAAGCCGGGATAGATAGACAATTGCTGTGGCATGTAACCGATATTTTGACGTACTGCTTTTGATCCTGGTTTTAAATCACCAAATAATGTGATCTTGCCGCTATCTGCTGCGAGGATTCCCATTATTATTCTGATTAAGGTGGATTTGCCGGCTCCGTTTGGCCCAAGTAGGCCAAATACTTCACCTTCATTGATTGATAAATTTAAATCATCAATGACTTGTGTTTTCCCCAGTTTTTTTGACAGGTTGTTTATCGTTAGCATATTATTTACCGATTGTTTTTTTAAAAGGTCTATAAATTAAAATTGATGGGAGGTGCATCTTTTTTACTTGTACTACTTTCACCTCTCACTCACTCCATCCTTCTGTTGATTATTGAATAGACTTTTATAAATATTTAACTTTCGTTACTCTAATATATTGAGTTTATTTATTCTGTAGGCCATGCCTATTGTATTATAGCGTATTACCTGCGTGCGGATATTTACCCATGCTGTAAGTACGATGAATAGTCACAAGCAAGATTAAGTACATTGAGTATTAGCCCCTTTTTTGGCTGTTAATCATATAAACTTGTGTAAATGGTATTAATTAGATGAGAGCGTTAGAAATGAACAGTAAAACACAGCGAATGCCAGTGGTTATCCTGGCTCTGTTATTAATATTTTGGATTCAGGGCGCCATTGCTGCGCTACCATTGATGGTAGACGAAAATGGTCGGCCGACTCTGGCCCCAATGTTGAAGAAAGTAACGCCAGCGGTGGTTAATATTTCAACTAAATCCCACGTTCGCATACAGCAGAATCCGTTGTTTAATGATCCTTTCTTCCGCCGCTTTTTTGATGCTCCCAAAAATATGCCTCAGCAAAAAGAGCGGCAGGCGTTGGGTTCTGGTGTGATATTGGATGCTAAAAACGGTTTTATTCTGACCAACAATCACGTAATTGCAAACGCTGATGAGATTATGGTGACGCTTAAGGATCATCGCCAGTTTGAGGCCACGTTAGTCGGCGCTGACCCTGCTGCTGATTTGGCGGTGATTCATATCAATGCAAAAAATCTTTCGCAATTGTCGGTGGCTGATTCTGAAACGTTGGAAGTGGGTGATTTTGTAGTTGCCATTGGTAACCCGTTTGGTTTGGAACAAACGGTAACGTCAGGCATTGTGAGTGCACTCGGGCGCTCGGGCCTTGGTATTGAAGGTTATGAAAATTTTGTTCAAACAGATGCCTCTATCAATCCTGGTAATTCTGGTGGGGCTTTGGTTGATCTTGATGGTAAATTGATTGGGATTAACACGGCAATCGTTGGGCCTAGTGGCGGTAATGTTGGAATTGGTTTCGCAATCCCCAGTAATATGGCTCAGAATATTATGAGTCAGTTAATTGAGTTTGGTGAAGTTCGCCGTGGGCAGCTAGGTTTAATGATTCAGGATGTGACCCCTAATCTTGCTGAAGCGCTTAACATTAAGCAAGCCACTGGTGCAATCGTCTCGCAGATTCTTAAGGACTCTGCAGCGGATGAAGCAGGGCTAAAAGTAGGAGATGTGGTTGTAGCCATTAACGGTAAAGATGTGCGTAGTGCGTATCAGTTACGTAATTCTTTTGGATTGTTGCGGGTGGGTGAAAAAGTTGCTTTGGACGTTTTGCGAGATGGAAAACAAGGTACGATACACGCGAAGATTGCCGCGCCGGAACATTCTGTAGAGAAATCTGATGGTCGTTCCCGAAACGTTACCGGTGCTGTACTTGGTCCTATAGATAAGAATCACCCGCTAGCCGGTAAGGTAGATGGGGTAAATGTGGTTCGCGTAGACCGTGGCAGTGCAGCTGCAAAAGCGGGCTTACGTAAAAACGATATTATCGTTTCTGTTAACCGCCAGCCAGTGAGTAATATGGCTGATGTGCGTCGTGCGGCAAAGGACAGTAAGCGAGGAATTTTGCTTGCTATTCGTCGTGGTGAGGGTGGTTTGTTACTTGTTATACGGTAGTTTAAAATTTCCCCAGGTCGGGTATAAATTCGGCCTGGAGAAATAAGAGAAATTGAATAAGTTGAGACTTTTTTAGATCATCCAAAGCAATAAGCAGCCGAAGATAATGCGATAAATACCAAAGGCGACGAAGGTGAAGTTGTCCAGAAACTTGATAAACAGTTTCATCGTTAGATAAGCAACAATGAAAGAGACGACAAAGCCAATCGCTAATGTGGTCATATTACTACCGGCAAATTCCTGATAGTGTTTTAGCATATCAAAAGCACTGGCAGCGGCTAGTACGGGTAACGCGAGTAAAAACGAAAATTCAGCACTGGCCTTTCGGCTAAGGCCTACTAGCAATGCACCGATGATGGTGGCGCCGGCTCGGCTGGTACCAGGAATTAAAGCAAAGACCTGTGCAACACCTACCCACATCGCTTGTTTGTAGCTGAGATCTTCAACGTTTTCTACGCGTGTAGTGCCTTCTTTATAAAAATATTCGACTATAAGAAAAATCAATCCGCCAATAATGAACATGATGGCAACAACTTCAACAGAAAATAATTCTTTTATTTGTTTATGAAATAAAAATCCGACAGTACCTATTGGAATGAAGGCGAGTACGACTTTTTTCCATAATTCGATGTGCTTAAAAGTGAATTTGTCTTTGTAATTGAGAAAAACAGCAAGAATGGCGGCAAGCTGAATGATTACCTGAAATGCTTTGTTAGCCTCTGTTTGAGGTAGATTCAACCAATCACTGACTACTATCAGATGACCAGTGGAGGATACGGGTAAAAACTCGGTAATGCCTTCAACAACGCCCAATATAATGGCTTGTAAAAAATCCATATGCTTATTTCCTGTGGTGTAAAGTTGTTAAAAAAGTAGTGCAAGCACGTTATAAATGATAGATGGGGTAAAAATATCCCGTATTATAGAGTTTTTTAAACTCGATTGTTAATGTTTCTGTGGCTTGATGCATACCCCATATTTTGTTGGTTACCTTGAAATTATGGCGGAGCAAAATGTTGAAACTGATTTGGTTGAAATGCACAAAAGAGGTGGTTCTTATGAGCCGCACGCCACGCACATTGTGTGGTATCAGACTTTAAGCCCAGTAAATACGGGAGACTAATTGTGGCTCACATTTTGCCATAATATAAATTAGAAAGAATTAATTCTGTCTGCCCTTGTTTCATGCAGAGGGTAAATCTTAATAATTTATTAAAGGGTAAAGTATGAAAGTGAATGTTGCATCAGAAAAAGTTTTAGCAAAAATATTAGCAGTTATGACAATCAGTTTTTCAGCGCTGTATCTACCGGCAATACAAGCTTGTGAGCAGGGTGAAATGTTTGATTTTGAACGACCAATAATGATTTCAAAGAACATGAATAGCATTGCTTCTGATACAGAGTCGTATCAATTTTCGGTGAATAATTGCGAGCAATTAAAAAATAAAAAAAGTAAAGGTCAGGTTGGTTTTGATGCTCCCAAAGAAGGGAGCAATGTTGCGTCAAATAACCTGGTTAAAGTGAAGCTGTAGCTTTAATAAATTGGTTTGTTATTAACGAAATTAGTTTAAAGCCCGTGTTTTTGTTTGCGGTAACGCAGTCTCTCCCTGCTGGTCCCTAACATTCTGGCTGCTGCAGTGGTGCTGTTGTGGCATCGCTGCAAGGCGATTTCAATTATGTGGCGTTCCATGGATTCGAGATCCATGCTGCCATCGAGTGGGATGAGTAAGCTATTTTCACTGTCATAATTTGCTGTTGTCATAGGTGTTATTGGTAGTGAATCAAGTTGTAGCCACTGTAATGGCAGGTTTTCATCTTCTGCAAATAAAACACAGCGCTCAATGACATTACGAAGCTCGCGAACATTGCCGGGCCAGCCATGGTTGTTGAGTTGCTCCCAGACTTGCTTGGAGATTTTTGTTACCTGTCGATTGGCCTTGGCGTTAAACTCTTTAATGAGTGTGGGTACTAAGGCTTGTAAGTCTTCTTTTCGGTCCCTGAGTGCGGGTAATTTAAGTTCAAACAGGCTTAATCGGTGAAAGAGATCACTGCGAAATTGACCGTCATTTACCTGCTGCACAAAGTTGCGATTACTTGCCGCAATTATCTGTATATTGATTTCAGTTTCAACTTCACTTCCCAGTCGTCGAATGGACTGGTCTTCTATCGCTTTAAGTAATTTACTTTGAAGCTCAAGTGGCATCTCACCAATTTCATCAAGGAATAACGTGCCACCGTCGGCTTGTTCAAACATTCCTTTGTGTGATTTATTTGCACCAGTAAATGCGCCGGCTTCATGGCCAAATAATTCTGATTCTAGTAAGTCATGAGGTAGAGCTGCACAGTTTAGTGCCACAAAGGGTGCATCGGATCGCAGGCTGGAATGGTGAAGTATTTTGGCCGCCAGTCCTTTTCCTGTGCCGCTTTCTCCGCTGATGATTAGCGAGCTGAATGAAACTTCAGATAGTCTTTTGAGCATGTCGCGAGTTTGCTGTGCTAGCTGGCTGGAGCCTATGAATGCATCAGGAGAATATCGTTGTGTGTAGATATTGTGTTGTTCCTGTAATCGGCGTTGGGCCAGTGCGCTGCGTTGGGCACTACTAACAACGAGATCCAGCCGTCCAGGATCACATGGTTTTTCAAGGAAATCATAGGCACCCAATTGCAGTGCGCGTACGGACTCTGATACAGAGCCGTAGGCGGTTAGAAATAACCATTCACTTGCGGCTGTCGTTTTATTGATTTCGTTATTAAGGTCTTTAGCCGTTTTTCTAACAATCTCTGCCAATAGATCAAGCCCGTTACCGTCGGGCAGGTTCATATCAGAAATAATAACTAATGGTTCTAGTTTTTTATTGAGCAACTGGTCTTTGGCTTGCTCAATACTCGTTGTTAATACAACGTTGAAACCTTGCCGGGTAAAGCGGCGTGATAACTCGCTGCCTAACAATCTTTCATCTTCGATAATTAAAAGTGAATCACTCATTAGATAAACTCGCGGGTAATATAATTTCAATACAGGCGCCACCTGCTGGTGGATTACTTAGGCGTAATTCTCCGCCTTGCTCGTAACAAAAGCGTCTCACAATGGCGAGACCGAGGCCTGTGCCATGGTCTTTTCCAGTCATAAATGGTTGAACTCCATTTTCAATTAGTTTTTGAGGGAATCCTTGGCCGCTATCGAAAACTTGGATTGAAAGTTTACTTTGAGCGTTTGATGCTTTTATCTTAATTACTCCGGGTGTTTGTCCAATAGACTGAGCGGAATTAAGTATGATATTTAATATAGCTTGTCTTAGTCGGCCTTGAGGTAAGTTGCAGTGTAGATCATTGGGGACATCAAGCTCAATTTTAATGCTTGCCGGAACTTGATAGCGCACTAGCTGTAATAAAGAGTTGAGTAATTCATAGAGGTTAAAATGACTCGAAGGTTCAGGTGAGTGGCGTGATTGACCGAGTACCTGGTTAAGAAGTTTTGTTACTCTTTCAAGTTCTTCAATGACCATTGAGAGTCGAAATACTTTATCTTCATCGTTAATCTCACTTCTCAGATTTGCTAGTGTTAGGTGAATGCCGGCGAGTGGGTTTCTAAGTTCGTGTGCAAGACCTGCGGTAAGTTCACCGACGGCTGCAAGCCGTTCTGATTGTGCCAGGGTGTGCTGATATTCGAGCAGAGATTGTGTTGCGTGGCGCACGTTGTTTTCAAGTTCGAGCTGATGTTTGTTTTGTATTTGTTCAAGTTCAGATAGTCTCTCAACCAGCTGGCTAAAATCAGCAAACAGCGGTTTAAGCAAGGGATCGATATCATCCAATGGAACGGGGGGAAGTGTTTGTCGTCCCACGCGGGTAATTAGTTGACTTAAATTGTCTAATGGCCTAAAAATACGATGACGTAAAAAAAAGAGTACAACTAAGCCAAGCAGCGGTAATGTGATTGCAATGAACGTTGTGGTTTTTAGTTCAATTCGATTGTCGCGTGCTAGTAAGTGCAGTAAATTATTTTGAATGCCCACTTCGATGTGCAGTGCAGCCTGAATATTTTTATTTACGGGTGATAAATCGTAGCTTGAATTCGATTTTATATTTTCCAAAATATATGTAACCTGTAATAACAATTCTCTGGCTTCATCATTTAATATTTTTGATGTGTTCAGCATGTCCATCATTCTTAGATACAATTGACTGAGTTGTTGTAATGATTTTTCAGTTGGCGGGGATTGCAATTTTAGCGTCAGATTGCTCAATTCAGCATTGTAGCTCTGTATGTCTTCGATCATTGCCATATGTGCTTTGAGCGGCTCTGTTCGATGTACTGCTCGCCAGCTGGAGTTGATAAGTATGCTTAGTGCAATTGTCAGAATAATAAGCAAGCAGCTTACCGTGATCCAGAATGGTCGGTAAATTAGCTGTGTGTACGGACTCCTTTCACTTTTTTTGTTATACATTAATTTTCCAGGTTGTGTGTTTTGCCATATTCATACATTGGACTACCCTTGAATATAACCTGAATGCAGCATCTATGTAAAAAAAGGTGGACGATAATGTCCACCAAAAAGGGAGGGAGATATAGATAGATAGGGGAGTGGAGAGTGGGGGAGGGCAATAAGGCGGGTTAACTTTGTTGATCGTTGATATTAAATTCTAACGTGTGTTTTAAAGCGTCGATCTGGCTTTCACCTTTGTTACGGAATGATTGAAAAATACCCAGCGTTGTTTCATCGTCAGGCAAAAAGGCACCTATTTCAAGTTCGTTATGTGCAGCGTTTAATGGCGCGCATTCCCCAGTTCTATAGTTGTAAAGTTTCGCCTGTAACTTTTTATTATTTATATCGCTAAGTTCAACTTTTTCTCGTTTAAGTGTGCTCTGGTTTGTGGAATCGCAAGCCTGGCTTGCAGCTGGAATGAGTAAAAAAAACGAGCATGATAAGAAAGCTGAATGTAGAAATTTGTTAGTCATTTATTATTAACCACCTATTTGTAGAAATGTGTTGTTTGGCTGTGCTGTATTGTGCTGAGTAGAGAGCATAATAAATGCCATTTCGGTAAAGCTTTTAATAACATGAGGTTACGAGTAAACTAAATAAGCAGTCATTTGCTGGTGGTTGAAATAAACCACTGCTCAGGTCTATATCAACCGACTGTTGTTGATAAATTTTTAACGGGTGTTCTATGGGCGCAGTTTCTTTACAATCGCATGAGCAAGCGTCAAGATTGGTGGTCGTTTTTTTACTTTTTTATAATTTCATCGGCTCGCATTTTTCATCAAAACAATTTAATCATAAAAGTTAATTAATACAGTTAATCAATATAGCGGAGATAAGTCCTGTGAGTGATTCCAATACTGAATTAGAGAATCTTGATCCCCAGCATATTGCTAGTCAGCGTTTAAAGTATGTTGCGGTTCATCTTGATGGTCTGCAGCGGGGAGTCTTCAGTTTTCTTCAGGCACCAAAACGTAGTATTAGTGTTTGTTTTCCGGTGGAGATGGATGACTGTTCAGTGCAGGTGTTTGAAGGTTTTCGTGTATTACATAATCAGGTACTTGGTCCAGGCAAAGGGGGTGTTCGTTATCATCCTGATTTAACGATGAGCGAAGTTCGTTTTCTCGCGTCACTAATGACCTGGAAATGCGCCTTAATTGACGTACCGTTTGGTGGTGCCAAAGGTGGGGTTGTTTGTGATGTTAAATCACTGAGTCAGGGTGAAATACGTCGTATTACTCGTCGCTTTATCACCGAACTTGGCGACAATATCGGGCCTGATACCGACATTCCAGCGCCGGATCTTTACACAAATGCACAGACTATGGCTTGGATATACGATACTTACGGCGTTATGCATCCGGGGCGTAATAACCGGCCGGTTGTTACAGGAAAACCGTTAG
>JAOTSL010000120.1 GCA_029864945.1 Gammaproteobacteria bacterium | reverse complement strand
TAAAGCACTAAATACCACTGTCTTAAATGAAAATGGTAAAGCGGTTGTTATAAAAATGGGCTGCTACGGTATTGGCGTATCACGGATTGTGGCATCAGCTATTGAGCAAAATAATGATGATAAAGGCATTATCTGGCCGTCAGCTATCGCTCCTTTTAGCGTTGTTATCTGCCCAATGAATATGCATAAGTCACAAAGGGTAAAAGATGCCGCAGAAAAGGTCTATAACCAACTACTAGAAGCCGGGATTGACACATTACTGGATGACAGAAATCAACGAGCAGGTGCTATGTTTGCCGATATGGAGCTTATTGGCATCCCACACCGTCTGACCATTGGGGAACGAGGACTGGACCAGGGAATTATTGAATATTTAAACCGCAAAACGAGCGAAAGCGGCGAACTATCAATAAACACCCTTATTGAAGACCTTGCTAAAAAAGTAATATGAAAATAATATTATTAGCGAAGGCTTATTAAGCGCACTTTTCTATTATCCTAGAATAATCAGTAATCCACTGATTGCTCTAGGATAATCAAGCTTTTTGATATTATCGCTAATTAGAGTCGCCTAAAAAGTCATTAAATTTCTTAAAGAGACTCTACTTACTTTTTTTCATTCGAGAAAGACGAATAATCAACAATGTCACTGGCGTCAAATGCCAGAATAGATCAAAAATATCAATTGCCTTAGTCAACTCACCAGCCATTAACATTCCTGCCTTTTCAACCAGATGC
This sequence comes from Gammaproteobacteria bacterium, assembly GCA_029864945.1. Lineage (GTDB taxonomy): Bacteria > Pseudomonadota > Gammaproteobacteria > S012-40 > S012-40 > CALZJE01. The sequence continues at coordinate 8,296 of JAOTSL010000120.1, read as the reverse complement.
GGCTCAGGCATAAATGGTGCGCCCACCATAAATATTGAAGCCAACCCTAATGGTAACAGCGGTATTTTATCTATCCATTTCATAGTTTAATAACCTTTTAAATAAAAACGAACTATACTTAAGGTGTTTAGTTATGATTTTTATTTATTTATTTCAATCATACTTTGTATGGTAAAAACCGAAACCCAACGACAATTATTTTAGGTTTAACTAGGAGCCTGTCCGGGAATGGAAAACCTACTGCACAAAATTTATTTTGACCATATTTTCCGTTCATTTTCGTTGAATAGAATGACTATTCGCCTCAAATGAACGAAAAATCTGCTCTAAAATAACTTTTCTTCGCTACGGCTTCCATTCTCGGACAGCCTCCTAGTCTGTTTTCTTTCTGACGTATGCAAGGAGACTTTAAATGATAGACAAAAATACAACTCAAATTGAAACAATCCCATGTAAAATCTGCCTTCAGGAAATCCCTAGCTCAGTCAATCAAAATGCAGAAGCAGATGAGTATGTTTCCAACTATTGCGGCCTTGAGTGCTACCAACAGTGGCGAGACAAACAATTAGAAGAAACTGAATAGCTTCCAAGCGGCTAATCAACCGTAGGTTTTCGCCCCAACCAAAAAGCAATGCCTAATAGCATAAAAGTGATCACAACGATCGGCATATTGGTAAACACTGCAAATGGCGTCATGCCCGTCATAGGTTGAATTTTGTCAGTTAAAACATGCGTCTGAAACTGCGGCGATGACGATTTTATATTACCTTTATTATCAATAATGGCAGACACACCTGTATTCGTTGAGCGCACCATGTACCTGGCCGTTTCCAACGAGCGCATTCGTGCAATTTGTAAGTGCTGATGTGGCGCTGAAGTATCGCCAAACCAAGCGTCATTGCTTGCGTTAATTAAAAAAGTCGCCTCGGGAATAGCTTTAGCAATTTCTTCGCCGAAAGAATCCTCATAACATATTGATATGCCCGCTTGCTGGCCGGCTACAAATAATAACGGCTTCTCCTGCTTACCAGGAGTAAAGTCTGACATCGGGATATCAAAAAAATCAATCACCCCACCCAGCACACTTTTCATTGGTAAAAACTCACCAAACGGGACTAAATGCGTCTTGTCATAAAAACTTTCTTTTGAACCAAGGCTCAGCATCGAATTAAAATATTCGCCATCTTGCGCATTATAAACGGGCAAACCAACCAATAGCTCCGAGCTATTCATTCGCGCTTCCTGGGCTATCGTTTTCAGAAACGGTTGTATTTTATCGTACGTTGCAGGTATTGCTGTTTCTGGCCAGACCACAAGATCACTCGCCCAATTTTCACGACTTAATCGGGTATATAAGTCCAGAGTGGGCTGCCTTTGCTTGTACAACCATTTTTGATCCTGAGGTATATTTCCCTGAATCAAACTAACCTGTATTGGCTCATCAATATTGACGCTCCACTCAACTTGATTAAGTAAACTAGGAACAATCCACAGCATAAGCAAAGCCGGTAGTGCGATTTTGGTTACCTTAAGGCCACTTAACAACCAATAAGTAATAAACCCGGCGCTCAACGCCACCGCATACGACACACCGAAAACACCAAATACCGGTGCGTATCCGCTGACAGGTAAATCAATTTGACTATACCCAACACTTAACCAAGGCATCCCGGTGAATAAGAAACCTTTTATCCACTCAAACATAACCCAAACGGCAGGTACTATTAGTAAGTACTCCCGTGCAATTTGATGCTCCCCCCTATCGGCAAAGCGACGGGCGATATAACCTGTGATCGCAGGAAACAAAGCATAAAACATAACGAATAAAGCGGTAAGAAAAACAGAAAGCGGCACACCAAGTCCGCCAAACTGATTCATGCTTATATGAACCCAGTAAAGACCAAACCCAAACATTCCAAGCCCGAATAACCAACCACGGGCAAACGCACGCTTTGTCGAAATACCCGACCAGCACAGCATAATCAATACTAACGAGATTAACGCTAAAAAAGAGAAATTATACGGCGCAAATGCAAAGGGCATTAATATTCCGGCAACAACTGCCAGTATATCGCCCTGCCAACCACCAAGACGCTTAAGATTAAGATTCATTATCTACTCAGTGTAATTTATTTGACGCGTAGTAACTGCTCAGATTGCCTTTGATTTATTCGGCCACAAGGACCTTTGTGCCCCTTGCGGGTAATAAACGCGACCAAGCAAATCAAGAGTGAGCTGAGTTAGTTACTCATTATTTTAATTTAATGGGTGCAAGACGGACTTGGGAGCACTACCCCCAAACGTTAGTTGAAGTAAATGCACTCGACGATTATCAGCTCTAAGCACAGTGAAATTAAACTTGCCAATTTTCACCGTCTCACCTCTGGATGGCATATGACCAAAAGATTTCATGACCAAACCACCAACTGTATCGAACTCACTTTCATCCAGCGCTGATCCAAAATACTCATTAAATTCATCAATTGGTGTCAGGGCTTTTACTGAAAAGTGATCATTACTGTACTTCATGATGAACGAGTCTTCATCAACATCATATTCGTCTTCAATCTCACCAACGATTTGCTCAAGCACATCTTCGATAGTGACTAAACCTGAAACCCCGCCATACTCATCAACAACAATTGCCATGTGGTTACGATTAGATCGAAAGTCATTTAATAAAACATTTAAGCGTTTGCTCTCAGGAACAAACACAGGCGTTCGCATAACATCGCGAATTTCAAAACGCACTTTATCCCCGGCTGCAAAGTAAGCAAGCAGGTCTTTCGCGAGTAAAATACCCACAACCTCATCGCGTGTATCACTAATAACAGGAAATCGAGAATGACCAGACTCTAGAATGGTGGGTAAAAAATCTTCTGGTGGCACATCTCTGTTGACCACTTCCATTTGGGAACGGGGAATCATAATATCTCGAACATGCATCTCGGTCACTTGCATGACCGCTTCTATCATTGCCAGTGAATCGGCATCAAGAAGATTTCGCTGCTCAGAGTCTCGTAAAAGCTCTACCAACTGTTCACGGTCTTTAGGTTCACCGGTTATCGCCTGACTGATTCTCTCAAACCAAGAACGACCATCCGGCCCGTTTGTCGATCGACCTTCTTTCATATTTTATTTATCACCATATAAGGATTAGGATAGCCAAATTTCGCCAATATTTCTATTTCTTTGTTTTCCATTTCATCTGCCTGCTCGTCATCCATGTGATCATAACCCAGCAAATGCAGAGTTCCATGCACTATCATATGCGCCCAATGGGTCTCTAACGGTTTATTTTGCGCACGAGCCTCATCACTTACAACTTCCGCACAAATAATAACATCGCCCAATAGAGGTAAATCAATTTCTTCAGGCACATCAGCGGGAAAAGATAAAACATTGGTGGGACCGGGTTTATTCCGGTAATTGAGGTTGAGCTCACTCATTTCAGCTTCATTCACCAGGCGAATCGTCATCTCCGCCTCGTCAACATGACCAGATACATCGCTCGTCTGTAGTAAGACGGCACTAGCCCATTCGATTATTTTTTCTTCAGAAGGAATACCTTGCGGCCCCGGTTCTGGCTCTAACGCGTTTTGCACTTCAATTTGATATTTCATCGGCTGCTTTTCACTGGTTCAAGGTGCTCTTTTTTCTGTTCTTTTTTCTGTTCTTGTTTTTGCTCGTGATTTTCGTAAGCTTCTACGACTCGTTGCACCATTACATGACGTACGACATCTTTTTTATCGAAAAAGGTAAAACTAACACCTTGTACGTCTTTCAAGATGTCGACTACCTGATGAAGGCCTGATGATGATTTGTTGGGCAAATCGGTTTGAGTCATATCACCAGTGATAATCGCCTTTGAACCAAATCCCAGGCGCGTTAAAAACATTTTCATTTGTTCTCTAGTCGTGTTTTGTGCCTCATCGAGAATCACAAAAGCCTCATTCAAGGTTCGGCCACGCATAAATGCGAGCGGTGCAACTTCGATTATATTACGCTCGATCAATTTTTCAACCTGATCAAAACCCATCATTTCATAAAGAGCGTCATACAACGGCCTTAAATAGGGGTCTATCTTTTGCGCTAGGTCTCCTGGCAAAAAACCAAGCCGCTCGCCTGCTTCAACCGCTGGACGAGCTAAGATTAATCTCTGCACGGTTCCTTCTTCCAACGCTTTAATTGCGAGCGCGACAGCTAGATAGGTTTTACCTGTACCAGCTGGCCCAATACCAAAGTTAATATCGCAAGTTTCTACCTTCTTTAGATAGTTTTGCTGATTAGCTCCGCGTGCTTTTATCGTTTTATTACGTAATTTAAGAACCGAAAACGGCGTCAGCTCTGGGTTCTCTTTTTTTTCGTCTAACAATGATTCCAAACCGGATTCCTGCAAATATAATTGAACATTCCTGGGCGATAAAATCTGATTCTCTGCATCAATATACAATTGGTGTATCACAGCGCTTGCCTGACGTGTCGCTTTTTTAAAGCCAGCAATTTGAAACTGAGAACCGCGATGATCAATCAACACACCAAGTCGAGATTCAATCTGCGACAAATGTTCATTGTTCTGACCGCATAAATTTGAAAGACGCAAACTATCTTCAGGCTTTAAATGAAAACTTTCTGTATGCTTGTTAATTGTGGACTCTGTCAAACTGATAATACCAGTCAAATTGTACACCTATGTCCCTTAATCAATTACCACCCCGCGCAAGGAATTAGGTAAAGCTTCGGTAATTTTCACATTTACAAATTGACCGATCAAAGACTCAGCTCCATCTATATTAACAACCCGATTATTTTCAGTTCGACCCGCCACCTGTTTATTATCTTTTTTAGATAACCGCTCAATCAAAAGTCTCTGAGTTGTTCCAATCATATTCCTGCTTATATCAGCCGCCATTTGGCTGATTCGAGCCTGCAAAATCGAAAGCCGCTCTTTTTTAACGCTCATCGGTACATCATCAACCATACCTGCCGCAGGTGTACCTGGTCTGGCGCTATAAATAAAACTGAATGAATTATCAAAGCCAATATCGGCTATTAAATTCATTGTTGCTTCAAAGTCAGCATCTGTTTCGCCAGGAAAACCAATAATGAAATCAGAGGACATACTTAAACCCGGCCTTGCTTCACGTAATTTTCTAATTCTTGATTTATATTCAATCGCCGTATGACCACGCTTCATTGCAGCCAAAACTCGATCAGACCCAGACTGAACAGGTAAGTGCAAATGGCCTACCAATTCTGGCACCTCTGCAAATGCCTGAATAATGTTATCGCTCATTTCAACCGGATGAGATGTAGTAAATCGAATACGCTCTATGCCTTCGATTGCAGCCACATAATGAATTAATAAACCAAGGTCCGCTATATCGCCATCATGTGTTTTACCACGATAAGAATTCACATTTTGGCCAAGCAAGTTAACTTCCCTCACGCCTTGCGCGGCGAGTTGAGCAACTTCTGTTAACACATCATCAAACGGGCGGCTAATTTCTTCGCCGCGAGTGTAGGGTACGACACAAAATGTGCAATATTTGCTACAACCTTCCATGATAGAAACAAAGGCAGACACACCTTCTGCTTTTGGCTCAGGCAAGCAGTCAAATTTTTCTATTTCAGGAAATGAAATATCCATTACCGTTTTTTTATTCAGGTTTACATCTTTATACATCTTCGGCAGACGATGCAGCGTTTGCGGCCCAAAGATCATGTCAACATAAGGTGCGCGCTCTTTAATTGCTCCGCCTTCCTGACTTGCCACACAACCACCAACGCCAATTATTAGGCCGGGCTTTTTGAGCTTTAGCTCACGCCACCGCCCCAACTCGGAAAACACTTTTTCCTGGGCTTTTTCTCGAATTGAACAGGTGTTTAGTAGCAGCACATCAGCTTCTTCCGCAGAATCCACGCGAATAAAACCATCAGAGTCACCTAAAACCTCGGCCATTTTTGCAGAATCATATTCATTCATCTGGCAACCATGTGTTTTTACAAATACTTTTTGAGACATATTTCTATCATTTCATTCAGGTGTAACACCCAGTTTATCTATCTTTTTATCCCCTGGAAAAACCTTTATTCCCAACAACAAAAATCTAAACATTCTGAATAATCACACTAATTGCTGCGTATTGCAGGTTAATTATAGTCAACGTCTATTCTGAGGCGAACTGAGTAGTTAAGTTTCAACCTTATGAGGACGTTAAATATTACGTTCTATACCGGGCGTACTATTTGCACAATTTTACTAAAAATACACCGAAGTAGGAATTTTTTAATATAGCGCATGGTTTTTTGTTTTTTTAATGCTAAAACAATATGTTATGGATTAGCGATCAAAAAAAGAGAAGATTCAGGCTCCATTTTCACCCAATTGTTCGCACTTCCAATGAGTTAAATATGCCATTCACGAGAAATATCTTAATTTTAGTTACAATTTTCACCGTATTTAGCAACGCTTCCATAGCCGGCACATCAAACTCAAACCATGTGACCTTTGATAATTGGGTCGAAAGGGTCAAAAAACAAGCCCAGGATCAGGGAATATCACCCAGCACTCTGGATAGCGCTTTCTCAAACTTAAAACAAGTTCAAATAGGAACTAGCGGCAACAAGACGCTTTCCGGCGAACAATTCCCAAACTATTCGCTAGCCGATAACAGAGTCAATAACCATAAACGGATGATCACACACTACAGTAATGTATTGTTTGAAATTAAACATTTATTTGGAGTAAACCCTGAAGTCATTGTTGCTCTATGGGGCACTGACAACACATACAACCAAAATAAAAAACAATACCCTGTGATTGATGTGTTGACCAGCATGTCATACAAACAACCCGCAAACAGTTCGCTAAAAAATGAGCTATTTCAAGCCTTAAAAATAATTGACGAGGGTCGAGTCAGTACATTACAAATGAAAAGTGATTTTAACGGTAACCTAGGCTCAACACCATTTAAGCCAACTACTTTTAGAAATTACGCCATTGATTATGACGGTGACGGGAAATTTGATATTTGGCAAAACCACGCAGATATTTTTGCATCAACCGCAAACTACCTAAACAACATAGGCTGGAAAACAGGCGAGCCCTGGGGTATTGAAATCAAGCTGCCACCCAACTTCGAGTCCACTCAAATAGGCCTTAACCAGCAACGCAAAATTTCTCGCTGGCAAGATCTTGGTATACGTATGCCTAACGGCTCTGACTTACCGCAAATGACATCAAGCATGGGCTCAATTATTCAGCCGGGTACCCACCTGTCTAAAAGCTATCTTGTTTTTGATAATTATTTCGCCCTGCTTCGATGGAAACGATCTCAACAATTCGCTTTTGCTGTGGGAATGATGGCTGATAAAATAAAGCAACCTGCTGGGACTACGCCGATGGCACCGTTTGCAGATGTTTCCCAATAATCAGCTTTAGATTTGAGAGAGTAGCTGCTTCATCATACTCACAGCCTGAGAATGATAACCCCTGCCAAACAAATTAAGATGATTAAGGATATGGTAGAGATTATACAAATTCTTTCTCACGGCATAACCGTCATCCAGCGGCAACGCATTGTTATACGATTCGTAAAATTCAACTGAAAAGCCTCCGAATAACTCTGTCATTGCTATATCTGACTCGCGATCACCATAATAAGTTGCCGGATCAAATATGACAGGTTCACCAACATTGTCATAACCGTAATTTCCAGACCATAAGTCCCCATGCAACAACGAAGGATATGGCTGATAGGAACGAAAAAAGACTTCTAGGCTCTCACACAAACGGCAACCTAGTTGCTGCAATTCCCCGTTATAACCCTGCTTTTCTGCGAGCGACAACTGAAACTTTAGACGATGTTCGCGATAAAAATCCACCCACGAATTTGAGTAAGAATTGATTTGTGTTGTTGCGCCAATCAAATTATTCCTAAACCAGCCAAACTGATTAGCTTTAACCTGATGAAGCTTTGCCAGCCGAACACCTAAGTCTCTGGCCGAGGCTTTCACTCCGCAGCTCATCTCAATATTTTCCAGCACCAGAAAAGCTTGTGATTCGGCCTCACCAAAACAAACGGGTCTAGGTACTCGAATAACACCAGGTTTACTTAATTCGTTTAAGCCATCAACTTCAGCTGCAAACATGTCAGCATAATTCTGCGAATTCGTTTTCAGAAAAAAAGATTTGCTTCCCGACGCTATAACTGACGCCGAATTGATACTGCCACCACCAACCGAGCGAGACTGTCGCGTAACAAAAGGCTCGCCGATTGCGTTAGAAACGGCT
>JAOTSL010000119.1 GCA_029864945.1 Gammaproteobacteria bacterium | reverse complement strand
ATAAGTCCAAAACCAAAAACGAGAATAACCCGATAATTCAACTTGTAGCGGTGATGCTTCTCTCTATGCTTGTGTAACGTTACATCCATCATTTCATCACCAAAAAAAATAGATAGAAAAGTACCCGGCGCACTGACAATCAATATACTCCAATATGGATATGGCTCAACCAAAATTTGTTTTAACAAATGAGTAAGAAAAGTTAACGGGTTGTATGCTTAGTTAATTTCTCTTCAGGTTTTCAATAGACACTTTTTGCCACTGTTCTAAATCTACCCCTTTAATCAATAACCAAAAAGAGATTAACACTTCGCCCAGAAACAGGAATTCACTGAACTTGATATTAAATTCAGGAAAAATAAAACTTATAAATGCGTCAGCAAAATAACCACAGCCTGCGACTATTAATAATAGTCCGATCACTTTAGGCAAAAAACCTGATTTGAAAACTAAATATCCCATCGGAAATAACCACAGTCCCCAGAAGATAGAGGCGATTTGAATGCCTAGTTCATGCAGCTGAAGTAACATGGAAACCAATGAATGTATTTGATCAGTATTAAACGCTGCTAAATAGTCACTTTCATTTATTACCAATAGTACCGCAAGCAAATTAAGCTCATTAAGCATGGCAATGGGGGCGCCAATTAAAATATAAATCATCATGAGAAAAGCATAGTTTTTGTTAACTGGCTTAAGTAGTTTGTATAACAAATAGACTAACGGTACACTCACTAACTGACAAAGTAAGGCACTAACAATGCTTAGCCGAAAGACCATTTCATTTTCAATTATTCGGTTAAGCGTGGTAAGCATATCATCAGCGACAATTAAATTTGCAGGGACATATATCATGCCAAAAATACCGAGAGGAATTAACGTTACATAGAGCAATCCCGCCAGCCTGGCCATTTTATTGGTTTTTTCCATTGCTTGAGTTAACATGGTTTATCCTTCATGTAACGTTAATATCGTGCGCTGAGCCATTGCGAGTATCAGCGAATTCATTTGAAAAATTGAATCCTTTTATAATTAGCCATAAGCTAAGAACTATCTCAAAAAGACCGCCGGGTAGAGATAATTGCACCCCAATGGGCATGCCATAAAGCTCCGCTATGGTGCCAGATATAAAAATGGCATAACCGATTAGGCCCCATATTGTTAGCCACTGTGGAACCAATTTTGACTTGTTAAGCAATATGCAAAATAGCAACCCACCTATACCCCATATGGCCATACCTATTTGGTACGCAAAGAATCCTCCGTTTTTAAGGATACTTGTGATCAACTCAAAATGAGTGATGTTGGCTGAAATACCTGTTGTAAATTCATCACTAAGTGGCAGCAATAAAAGTAAAGATATTGCACCAACAATGAGTACTATAGTCGCTATAATTGCAGCGCTAAAATAACCATAAGCTAAATAACGATTGTATGGTTTTAATATGGGAAGCATGATGACTGCCGATCCAATAATGACAAAACTATGAATGAGCGCCATGAGGATAATCCCGACGATAAATCGAGATTTGTTTTCGTATATATTCGTTAACACATCTGGTGTACTTATTATGGACTCGACTAAACTTGAGCCGAGCCCATAGGATACAAATGCGAGAATAAAAAATATTCCAAATGTCCTAGCTTCTATCTTAAGTGTATTCATTGATAATATCCCCTTATATAAATGTATTCTAAATACAAGGCGTTATATGTGAGGTTGCTACCAATTTGCTCACATTGCTTAGTATTAAACCCTTATGTGGGGATTCTAGATTATGCATAGTAGAATGTAAATTGGCTATAATTACATGTTAAGTATACGTTTTTGTATGGGTTGGTTGGGGGCTTTTCGAGCGTATCGGTACCGGACTAGCATTGAACACTTAGCAGCTTGGTTCTTTTAGAGCATGCTCGAGCAATGGGTGGTGCAGAGCCATTGGTTGAACTTGTACTTACGGGTCTTCTCCCTGCTTGATCGTTATGATTCAACTTAGACAACTGCTCTGGCACAGGGGCGGGGAGCCTCACAATTATATCAATACTCAATTTTTAAAAATTCAATGAAATAAACAACAATGGTCCATGTCGAAGTTCAGTCCGTGTAAATTCAAATGAGTAATCATTTTCACTTTCACGATTAACCAAGTCACTGTGGCGGCTTTTTGCAAAGCAAGATTAAAATTTTCTTTTTCTGCCTTTTCTGATCTCAATGCCATTTTAACAAATGATTTGTATCAATCGGCGTTTGCTCAGAAATGGAATGGCTTCCGATTATTAGCCGTTGACGGTTCCACGTTGGAGCTGCCACAAAAAGCCGCATTATTTGACCATTTTGGCAAAATGAACCCTCAGGCCAATTACCCGAGTGCGCGTCTTTCCCAGTTGTATGATGTGATTAATAAAATTTCCATCGATATTCAAGTGTCACCGATTAAGGTAGGTGAAAGAAACTTAGCTTCTCGACACCTCAAGTGTGCAAACAAACATGATTTGGTTTTATATGATCGAGGGTATCCCGCTTTTTGGTTGTTTGCTCTACATCAGCATCACAATGTTCAATACTGTGCACGTATGCCAATTGGGTTTTCCACTACAATAAAAGCGTTTGTCGAATCAAAAGAGAAAGACCGTGTTATTGAATTGTCTGCCACTAAGAAATCGATAAAAAAGTGTCAAGCACTGGATGTTTCCACTTCCAATATAAAAGTGCGTCTCATACGCGTCATGCTTGATGATGGCAGCATTGAAGTGCTGGCAACGTCATTACTTGATACTAAAAAGTTTCCTCGGAAAACATTTCTTAATTTGTACCATCAGCGATGGTTTGTTGAAGAAGATTACAAAATCATGAAAAGTCGACTTGAAATTGAAAATTTCTCAGGATTCTCCGTTGAAGCGATTTTGCAAGACATTCACGCAAAGGCATTAACGAAAAATATAGCGGCTGTCGCAATACTTGAAGCAGATGTATTGGCAAAAGAAAAGTATCTTCATAGAAAACACAAATACCAAATTAATTTCAGTTACACCTTAAGCCAATTCAAAGACAACATCATCCGTTTTGTCTTATGTTTAATTCCGTTGAGGCAAAACGTCGAATTTATTGAAAGACTGAGCAAGGCCGTCGATGCGGTTAGACCAGGGCGAAAATTCAAGAGAAATACCGATAATATAAATCCAAAAAAATATTCCACAGGCTACAAAAGGGTCATATAATGCTTAAGTTAATGACATTGCACCCCAACCTACGGTCCTATATCCACGATATTTTTTCTTAAAACGCACGGATCAAGATCTGACCCTCGTCTTGCTTGACCTCTTATTTCTTGGATAAACGACTAGAATCGGCGAGAATTATTTTGAGTTATACGAAATAGGTTTGACCCCTTTATCAGGAGGGCAAAACCTTATTAGGTACCGCTGATAGCACTTATTTCAGATGGAAGAAGCAACCAAACCTCGCACAGGTTAATCCGGATACACTGGAGAGAATTTCCTATGTTTTAGGGATATATAAAGCACTACACCTGATCTACAGTGATGAATCACTTGCCGATAATTGGTTAAAGCGCTCAAACACAAATGTACTGTTTAATGGTCATCCACCAATAGACCGGCTTTTAGGTGGTCAGGTTGCAGATTTATATGTGATTCGCCAGCACCTTGATGCGCGTCGGGGCATTCTTTGACCACTCCTATTACGGAAGAAACGTGGCGCAAAGCATATCGTATTATCAGTAGTCGATTTCCGCCAGTCAGCGTGTTTGACAACGTGAGTGACCCCGCGGATCTGGAAGCGATATTTTATGTCGAGTCTCTTACTAATCCACGCATGAGAGATGAGATGGGACAGATCTCACTGATTGCTCCTGAAGATCGCATCGCCGGTCCCGGCACTACCCCGATTATGGCGGCATTTACTCACCTAAACCCATCGGGCAGTCGATTTACCAATGGAGACTATAGCGTCTATTACGCCGCTGATTCACAAAAGACAGCTGTTACAGAATCTCTTTTTCATGTTCAACGCTGGGCGAAAGAATCCAATGACCCTGCAACGTCATTTGTTATGCGTGTCTATACCGGTCGTTTGAATAAACGCCCCTATCATGATTTAAGAAGCACACAAGCCGGCAACGCAAAATATTTTAATTCTGATCCTGAAAAATATGGGCCAGCACAACAGTTGGGTGCAAAATTGCGAGCAGAAAACAGCTGGGGCATTCTTTACAACAGTGTGCGAAATTCAGATGGCGCATGTGCTGCGGTATTTCGACCCTCTGCACTTGGTGTTGTGCATCAGGGGGCACATCTTGCATATCACTGGGACGGGGAAACTATCATTGACGTGCTAGAGTTACGTTCATTAGGTCTACCTAGCACCTAATAATCAAATTGGCATCTTATTTTTTTCGATAAAATATATTTTCCTTTCCCCATATATTTTTAACAAAACGGCACGGAGCAGACCTTTAGTGAATTCTTATATTCTCACAGGAAAATGTGATAAGCAGACACTATATCCACGATATTTTTTCTTAAAACGCACGGATTAACACCTGCCCCTTTTCCTGCTTGACCGATTATTTCTTGGATAAACGACTAGAATCGGCGAGAATTATTTTGAGTTATATGAAATAGGTTTGACCCCTTTATTCTTTATTCTTTACTTTTTAAATTTATCTACTAAACACTAAAAAGCACGGGGCAAGATCTGACCCCATGCACACGAATTTATCTTGGGTGTCCTGTTAAACGTCAGCGTTTGCAACGAAGTGATCATAATATTTCCTAGCCTCTTCTTCCGGCCCTAGCGCAACATCTATAAGCATTTGAAGACTCCAGACTGGGCCAGGAATGACTTGTTCTAAATTAAGATCTTCTGGGTAGGATTCTGGATCTATTGCCATTTCTAAATTTTCAAACCACCATATTTCTATTTTTCGGAGAAGGCCTACCATCTCTTCAAATACTTCAGCCACCTCAAAATCTACGCCCGATGAAGCGAAAGTAAGCATCTCGTGCGTCAATGTGTTACGACACCTTTTGATATGTTCAAATTTTTCTAAATCTTTATCATCAATGGCGCTCATATCTTGTAGCCATTTCAATGACGCATACAGAGCGCTTCGATTAAGAGAAAGGACTTTTTCCTTATACTCTGGGCTAAGAATCATCCCGTTTTCATCAAAGCCATTTGTAAAGAAGCCCTCTATTTTTTCGATAATGCTACTTTTAAGCATTTCAAAAGCCATCGAAAAAATTGATGCTGTGATGATATTTGATTTAAGCGTCTCTGGATGAAGTGCTCTCTCCCATGATGCTCTTACTTTTTCGTCCATGCTCGGATCTCTATGGAAATTAATAAGTTATTGTGGATGTCCTGTTAACGTTGAAGTCGCAAATAACGTGACGGCGTATTATAACGTAACTATTTCATAAATAATTTCTTTTGGGTAAATGCCATTATTCTCACTAACTAAAATTACTTCGCTATCTTCAGTTTCTTTAACGTCACTCAAGTAAAGATGATCTTTAACTATATATTCAGCTATATAATGAGACTTCAGGTTATCTCTGTCGATTACGGCAATATATCTATTTGAAGCTGCATACATACATGCAACATTAAAATCTGTCGTTGTGGATATCCCTCGTGTTGGAAACGTATTGCTATTTATTTGATGATTTCTAATAGCATTAGTTACTGTCATTCCAGGTGTTGCCGGAGGTGTAAATGGTGCGCAAAGTCCGCCTTTGAATTCATTTGAACTCTTGGGGGTCAAAGTAAATTCGGGTTTAAATGTTGCTCTTGTTCGTTTGGTCATATTGTCACCTAAATAATTGTGAGGGATATGATATCACCTCTAGTTAGGTGGCCAAATTAACTATGCCACTACATACACCGTAAACGTCCGGCGAAGTACATCTGAGCATTTCGGCCAATTGCAGACCTTTAGTGAACACTTATATTCACCTCTTCATATAAGAAAAGCGCTCTTTAAAGGTTGTATTATGTGAATAGTAAGGCCTGTCCCTAATTTTTCAAAATAGGAAGAAGGATTTAATGTGAATATGGAACCGAAGCGGCTTCGCCTTAAATGGTTAAGTTGATCCGAAATGATACTTGATCCCAGTCGTCGATAAAAGCGTTGGGGGAGTTGCTATTTTTTACGTCAAACAAGGTTGCATTTAAGTCAATGCGCCAATAATCATTTATCGCATATTGTAGAGCTAAACTCTGTGTAATATCTTCGTATTGCAATTGATAACTGAAATAGTAAATGGCGGATAAGGTGTCATGCAAATAATTTTTATTCCATCTCATCATTAGTTGACTGTTGTTTGAGTTATACCCGGTTAATTGCCCATCACCGTTGAGTATTGTCTGGTTATAGAGTTCCAGGCTTAAGTTATATGCGCCATTCGCGTTGTAATCAGTGCCGACGGCATTTTCGATCGTGTCGCGAAAAACAGCAGTTTGTGACGGGAAGTAAACATTGTTTTTAAATGCGTTTTCATATTTCCATAGAAAGCTTCCCTTACCGTAATTAGCACTCAAGCCAATTGATTCATATTGCGGGTAGGAAAGGTCAAAGTTTGGAGTGCTTGCGTTTGCCGGGGAACGTAATTCAAATCGTGGAATATCACTTAGGGTTTGCGCAGCGTAAATGGCGATATCAAAAGACCCTACGGTGTGTTTTAGTCGTGCACCTAATTCATAATCTTTCCCGAGGCGAGGATAATTATCATTAATCGTGTAATTGTCTGAGCCTAAAATGATGGCCAATAAAGCGGATGCTTCACCTCCAGGAAAACGGTTTGCCAGCGGGTAAGGCGTAAAAGCTAGTGAGAGATTGGTTTGCGAAGAAAATAAATCAATAACCACTGACCCCTGTCCAATTCTCGCATCTTCAGGCGTGGTGAAGGCAAATTCAGAATAATCCCAGGGTGACATGACATCGTTTATGGGGGCACTGTCCATTTCTCCCCAAATAATTGTCTGGTAACCCGCTTTAATACCTAGTTGAGAAACTTGTGTTTGAACATTAAAGTCTTTAACACGAAATTCTGTCGAGTACGTTTCACTGTTATCAAGATTTTGATCACCGTTAAAGCGAACTATAAATTTACCATCGGCAGTAATGTAAAAATTTTTCTGTAACAACTTTTCCCACTGCAAGCGGGAATCAAAACGATTGCTGGTGACCGAGTCAAGTTTGTTTAAATCAAGACCGGCCTGATAAGCTAAGCCAAATCTTAGGTCTTTATCTCGAAGAGGTGTTTCTTTGCTCTTTTCTGTTGTGTACTCAATCTCCAAAGGCATGTCAAACTCAACAGTGGCATCTAACATTTCTTCAATTCCAACAGGTTCATTACTTTCAGCGAAGGATTGTTGGCAAAGTAAAACCAAAGATAAGGCTGATACGTGAGAATATTTCATAAACTAACCGCCAGATTTATTGCGCAATTCCATTAAATATTTCTCACGAAAAGCGCCGTCAGTGAGTGTGCGTTGAGACATAATGGCATCATCAACTGCCACATTGAGCGACACATATTTCATTTTCATGGTGCTAATACGTCTACTTTGAACATTATTCATGTTCAGTTTTTTCGCTACCCAGATGTCATCTTGTTTTGTGTATTCGCTAAAACTCATTTGCTTAATGAGTTTTCCTCTTCGATCGTACATTTTTATTTTTAACGGGGTGAAGCGCTCTTTATCGATCCATTGTTCTATTCGGGAATAATTACTTTTTCTGGCATAGCCTGGCACAGGACGTGACTCCAGAACCCAGCAATTGCGTTTACGGTAAACTTCTTCTTTCAATATTTTATAGGTGAAGTCGTCAATATGGCGTTGTTCAGTATCTTCATACCCGAATTCAGAGCCGAACAAAGTGCCGGTTTTTGGCTCGTTGTCATTCCCTGAAACAATACGCTTAACTTTACCTAAGGCGGACAGATACATCCATTGATCAGAGTCTTTATCCTGGTTGTCGTAATCGTACTGTAAAAAGCCAATGCCACGTTCGGATGGGGGTGCGAGAATGATCATGATGGATTTTTTATCTTTTCCACTGTCACCATAATCCTTTACTGCCGATTCGATGACTTTAACACGTGGTTTTTCACTGCACTTGATTCTTCTGTTTTTAATGGCATATTTACAGGTGGCAATTGTCTGTTCGGAAAATTGACTATACCCATCTTCGCGGTCAAATATTTTCTGTGCTATGTCGCGCGCTTCTAATGCATAAACATTAGTACAACCTAGACCTATTATGATGAAACTATTAAGCCAGTTTTTCATTTTTTATTGCTCCCGATAAGTTGTCTGACTGATGTTGCTTCTCGTTTGTCGTAGAAATCACTCCCAGGTTTGCATTTGCTTTTACCAGTAGTGCCGGCAGTAAAAACAGTTCAGCGATTAATGCGGTGATAATGGTGATTGAACTGAGTATGCCAAAATGTTTTAGGCCCTGATGATCCATAAACATCATTGCCATAAAACTGAGTGCAAGAATAATAGAGGTAAAGGCGATTGCCTGACCAACCTCCCTAAAGGCGATTTGAATGCCTTTGTGTACATCACCGTGTTTTTGTACCTCAGCCCGATAATGATTCAAAAAGTGAATTGTGTCGTCGACCACAATGCCGATCATCAGTGGGGCGACTATCAGCGTATCAACGTCTAATGGTATTTTTAAGTACCCCATTAATCCAAACATGACTACCAGTGGGAATAAATTTGGATAAAGTGCGATAAAGCCCAGTTTTACTGATGACAAAACCAGAAACAAGATGACTGAAATAAGAGCGAGCGCAATGCCAAAGCCCTTTATCTGAGACCAGCTTAATAAATCCAGTAGTTTTGAAAAAAGCGTCATGCCACCAGTTGTTGTGATTTTCATTGCGGGATAGTTTTGTTGCAGTTCTCCGAATATTTCGTCTATTTCCGGTTCGACTTTATCCAAAATTTCCACGTATCGTTTTGAACCGACATTTGCAAAAGTGGCAGTAATATGGGCTTGTTGGTAACTGTCCGAAACCACCAGTCGCCGG
>JAOTSL010000118.1 GCA_029864945.1 Gammaproteobacteria bacterium | reverse complement strand
TCTCGCCTTCACCTCCTCAATATCAAACGGTTTTCAATATAATCCACACCACCATTGGTAAACGCTTTCAATTTTTCCTGAGTATCGGTTATTGCACTGATAAAAATAACGGGAACACTCTTAATGCTTTCAATTTTCTTCAGATTTTCACATACTTCGAACCCATCCATATCCAGCAGATTAATATACAGAATAATTAAATCTGGCATGATAATCTCGACAGCATCTAGCGCCAGTTTTCCCGATGGAAATGCATTAACATGATAACCTTCAGACACCAGAATACCAGTCAACAAATCCAAATTAACAGGTAAGTCATCAACAATCATGACACTTGTTTGAGAGAGAGTACCTACAATCAATTCTTCACTCTGTTGAATCATCTTATATCACCGTTCAAGTAGTGTTAACATCTGCCCGTAATCGTGGCTACTCACTAGCTTACGCATTTTTTTCGCAATAGTCGGTTCTGTATTTTGAAAGCTGTAATCATATTGCGTAATCCAATGATATTACCATTGACAGTTGCCTGATACAGCTTACTTCGAATATCATCTGCTAGTCGATCGATGTTTACCGTGACATTTTCACTCTCATCCAGAAAATCATCTTCTTTCTCACCTTTTTGTTCAAAAATTAATTCAACACAGGATTTTTCTTGTAATATATCAGCTATTTCAGATTCTCTAAACGGCTTACACAACAAACCGTCTGCACCACCAGCTAATAATTCATCTTTTTGTTTATCTGCAATACTCGCCGTAGTGAAAATAATAGGAACGTTGTTTCCAGTTTCCGAATATGTTGCATTGCCGTCTTTTCGTTGCGCAAAAAGCTCCCTACCCACCCCCATCATACGAGGAGAAGGCTTGTTAATAAATTCATCCCTCAAACCAACATGATATTCTCGAATCTGTTCTGGCAATACGATATAAATTGGAAAACACTAATCTCAGTTTAATAGAAATATCTGACAATTCAAACTATAATTAGAGGGGATAAAATTGATCTCAATATCCACAAGAAAGCGACCAACAGGGAACAATCTGCAGACATTAAATATATTTAAAATATGCTATTAAATACAATTAACGCACTATAAATTTCAAGCACAAAAACAACAAGATATACAAGTGATATAAATTTAAGGCAAAAAAAAGGAACTAACAATAGTTCCTTTTTTAAATAATATTTAAAAATCGATTATGAAATAACACTATCTATTTCGCTTATTTTAGACTCGGTGTTGATTTTTTGAAATAATTTTAAAAGCTCTACTTCGCCTCTTGAAAGCCCACTAGATTCAGATATTTTATTGACAGATTCGCCATTATTTATTTGCTGAACTGCATTACGATACATTTGCTGACTAGGTTCTTTCAGGGATAATTTTTCCTGCTCTTCTTTAAGCATTTTTGAACCATACTCCAGGCTTTTTAGTTTTCCACCCAGGTTTGTGCCAGATTCATACAAAGCCTTAACATCACCGGCCAACTCCAGCAAATGTGCATTAAGTTGTATTTGAGACTCTTCTAACGCTTGAAATCTATTTTTAGACCTTATGATAAATACAAAATTCATAATACAAAATACACTCAGGGTAATAATATCCCATGGGAAATTTTGGATTACACTTAGTTCTTCCAACATATTAAGGCCTGCTTTAATTCATGTTTATTAAAATAGAGAAAGATCGGTTAACTCATTTTCTGACAACAATTTACTTAAATCTATAATAATTAAAAGGTCACCATCAAGACTCGTTACACCCTGTATATAACGAGACGTATCCTCATTACCCACATTTGGGGCCGGCTCAATATCAGATGAGTATATGTCAACAACTTCGGCTACGCTATCAACTAATATACCTACCTGCTGACCTTCAATTTCATTGATAATGATTCTGCTGCTATCGCTAACCTCTTTAGGGGCCAATCCAAAACGACTGCGCGTATCAATTACGGTCACTACATTTCCGCGTAAATTAATAATACCAATTATAAAAGATGGCGCCCCAGGAACAGGAGCAATTTCGGTAAAACGTAAAACCTCATGCACTTGTGAGACGCTAATGCCATAGGATTCTTTATCCATCTCAAAAGTTACCCAGCGGCTAATCTCATTATTACTTGCTGCAAGTTCTGCATCGTCACTCATGAATAACCCTCAAATTTCCATCATTGCTGCCCCTCTCCCCCTTACATCAAACAACTCTGAAATTTTTATAAGAAAAATTTCAGGGGGGGTACGACAATAATACGGCACAAAACCAACTATACTTTAATTCTGCAGCATCTATACCAATAGAAATCATTTTAATAAGAACATTAATACACTCGAATTAGTGCTATTTCTATTTTCTTTATATCAAGAATAATCGCTCCATAAGCACAAGAAGTACCGGCAAGCCAGCGCCGTTTTGTATTTTTGCCACGCCATTTTACATCATCATTTTTCAGGTTTATAACTTCCCCAATTCCATCGCAACTCATTCCCCATGATCCGTCATCAATTAAAATCACATAGGTACGAGTTTTAGAGTTAATTCGACGTGTTTTTACCCCATCAAAGATAAGCTTTTTCGTGTTAACTATCTGAATAGCATCTTGCTCCCCATCACAATCATCGTCTAATTCATAAATCCAGGTCGGCATGCGTGTGGAGGGTTTTAATTGGTTTGTTGCACTTTGAATACTGAAAATAGCGTCTGCTGGAATAAGAACATTTAACCCCTCGACAACAACGGATAAACATTTTATTTCTCCGATTTCAGTGCTCGCCCATTCTGGAGTATTGCCCGATAAAGTCGGTACTACTCTATCCTGTGCGAACTCACTCACTAACTCATTGGAAATTGTAGGTTCTATTTCCTGCTCAAGCTCTATAGGAGACTTTGCCAGAGGTTTTTCTTGAAGAGGATTATCAACGGCTGGGTTAATTGTTTCGGGTGAAATTGATTTAGTTGAAGCGGGAATCACTACCTCGCCGCCACCCAGCAACGATTGCAGGTAAGCCGTTAAAGCATCTTCCTGATCTATTAATACATTTTCTTTTTCTGCTTGATCAATAACACTCATATTTTGACCTAAGGAAATAACTGAGCTATGCAACTTCCGAGTTTATTTTAGCCCGCGCCAATTCATCTTCATGGGTTTTACGTAAAAGTGCTGTCAATAATTGACGATAGGATTTAGCGCCACGCGCACCGGGATTCAACATAGTTAAAGGATAACCGAGTTTACTGGCATCTCTAAAACGAGTATCAATAGGAATCACTTCATCCCAGATATTGTAGGGGTAGGTTTCCCTTAATGAGGTTAAACTTTCCCGTGCAGCCCTGGTTCGTTTATCAAACATAGTGGGTACAATTAAGTAAGGCAATTTATGGCCTCTTGCCTGGGTAATCATATTTAATGTTCTTATCATTCTTTCCAGTCCTTTTAAGGAAAGAAATTCTGCCTGAACGGGCACCACCAATCGTTCACATGCCGCTAGCGCATTTACCATCAATACGCCAAGTATCGGCGGGCAGTCAATAAAAACATAAGAGTATTTATCTTTCAGTTTAGCCAATGCATCAACAATCACCAGGCCTTTCCCTTCCTGAACACCCAGCTGCCGATCCAATGTTGCCAATGCTGAATTAGCAGGCATAAGATCCAGATTTTTCACGCTTGTTTGCACAATCATTTTCGATGGATCAGGAGCATCAGTCTGAAATAAATGGTAGGTACTTTTTTTAACACTATCGGGATCATAACCAAAGTAACTTGTTAATGATCCGTGTGGATCCAGATCCAGCAGCAAAGTTCGCCTTCCCGCAGCAGCCAGTGGCGCTGAAGTATTAACAGTTGTTGTAGTTTTACCTACTCCACCTTTTTGATTGGCTACTGCAAAGACCCGCACATTTTTATCCTCAATTGGAATATATTATTCAAGTAACATACTTAACATGTAGAATGCATCGTTAATGCCATAAACATGGCACCATTCGATTTTAGAAACTAACCTATTGTTTAAAACTAACGGATGGCATAAAACTAAAAAACAGTGTGTATTAAAAGCGTACTAAAAGTTAATTGTTCCGGGTTCGGAGTGACGTTTTTTTGACTCTTCTTCTCCCTGTATCAACCTTAAGTCTTCTTTATTTATTTTAACCGACTCAAGGTCTTCAGCAAGAATAGCAATAACCACTCGCCTGTTTTTCAATCGACCTTTAACCGAGCTATTATCGGCAATCGGTCGGTACTCGCCATAGGCTATCGCCGACATTCGCCCTGGCTCAACACCTGCCTTACTAAACAAATGAACGACACTTGCCGCCCTAGCTGCGGACAACTCCCAGTTGGAAGGAAACACGGCTGTACTTATCGGAATATTATCGGTAAAACCTTCAACATTGATAGGATTTGGGTAAGGTGCAAGAATACTCGCAACTTTAGTTAACACAGGTGTTGCCGTTTCAACTAAGTGCGCTTCGCCACTGGAAAATAAAATGCGTGTATTAATTTCAACTTCCAGCCATTTTTCAGATCGCCTTAACGTAACTTCATCCATTTGAATGAGGCTCATCATATTTTTTTCTATCTGATCCGCTTTTTGACTAAATGAAAGGGTTTTATTGTTGCTTCCACTTTCACCAGAGACATCAGAGGTTCCCGCAGCGCCAACAGCCGAAACATCAATAAGTTCTTTTTTATTAGCCCTACTAATTTCACCTACCTGAATTGGCTCTAGACTACGGGGAATAACTTTAAATGCAGAAATCAAACTAGCAGATACTTCTTTATATTTCCCTTCATTCAACGACGACACAGCATACATAACAACAAAAAATGCAAACAATAACGTAATGAAGTCAGCGTAAGAAACCAACCATCTATCGAGGTTTTCTTCATCATTCATTCGATCTCTTCTACGGCTCATAACGTAGTCTTCATAACATGGTGTTCATAGCTTATGACGCCCTAACTGCGCCTATTATAGGCCTGTAATCTAACAAAAATGTTTCTCGGATTCTCTCCCTGAGCAATACAAATTAGCCCTTCCATAATCATCTCCTTTTCACGAGATTTATTCATAACAATACGTTTTAATTTTTTAGATACAGGTATAAGAAATAGATTTGCCAAACCAACACCATAAATAGTGGCAACAAACGCGGTCGCTATTCCCGCCCCAAGGTTACCTGGGTCAGACAAGTTTTCCATCACGTGAATTAGCCCCATTACGGCGCCTAATATTCCGAGTGTCGGAGTATACCCGCCCATAGACTCATAAATTTTTGCTGCTGCGAAATCAAATTCTTCTTCAGTTTCAATTTCAACTTCTAATGTACTTCGAATAATACTTGGGTCTCGACCATCAACCAATAATTGAACCGCTTTTCGAGAAAAGATATCAGTTTCATTTTGAGTTGCTTTATCCAACCCCAAAATACCTTCACGACGGGCAATTTCACTCCAAGTGACAATTCGATTAATAGATTTATTCAGATCAATAGTAGGCGGGAAAAAAACCCAGCGAAACATAACGGTCGCTCGCACAAATAATTCAACTGGCACCTGCACCATAATTGCGCCAAGAGAACCGCCAACAACAATAAGTAAAGCTGGCGCGTTGATTAATGAGCTAAAACTTCCGCCATCAAGTGTTTGCCCAAGAAAAAGAGCTATGATTGCGATAAGAGCGCCAATCAGGGATAAAATATCCATATCGCGCGCTATACCACCCGAGCAATCTGGTTACCAATATCGTTGAGTGGCAGTATTTTTTCAACAACACCCGCTTCAACAACAGCAGAAGGCATACCCCATACAACACTACTGGCTTCGTCTTGCGCCCAGATCACCGAGCCACTTAATTTTATTTTTTTTGCTCCCTCACAACCATCAGCACCCATGCCAGTTAACATAACAGCAAGCACACTATTTGGTAATATTTTAGCAATTGAACTAAAGGTTACATCAACCGAGGGTTTATAGGTTAAATCAGAGGCTCCATCTGTAATATCTAACCGAAGCTGACCGCCATGCTTTACCACTTCCATTTGTTTACCACCAGGTGCGAGATAAGCATGGCCGGGCTTAAGTACATCTCCACTAGCGCCTTCTTTCACTGAAATATTACAAATTTGGTCGAGCCGTTTTGCAAAAGCTGGCGTAAACGTCGAAGGCATGTGCTGAACAAGCACAATTGGCAGAGGAAAATCTTTGGGTAATTTTTTTAATACTTCCTGCAATGCAAGCGGCCCACCAGTAGATGTGCCGATAGCAAGTAACTTAAATTTTGAATGAAGCGTTGATGTAGCAATTACCCTAGAAGTGCTTTTAGGTAGAACATCAGCCGTTACTTTTGCTTGTAATAATCGAGTTCTACCGTGACTCCCAATCTCACGAATTTTATTACATAGCAACTTACCGACTTCGTCTCTATTACTGGAAATATCTTCAAAGCGCTTAGGTATAAAATCCACCGCCCCGGCATCCATAGCATTCAATGTTGCTTGTGCGCCTTCAGTAGTCAATGAAGAAAACATTAATATAGGTATGCGACGGTGGCGCAGTATTTCACGGGTTGCCGTAATACCATCCATCACAGGCATTTCAATATCCATAGTGATGACATCAGGCTCAAGCCTTAATGCTTTTTCGACTGCGTCTTTCCCATTCTCAGCGGTATCGATTACCTCAAGACCCTTATCGGTACTTAACAGCTTTGTTATCTGGCGACGAAAAAAACCAGAATCATCGACCACGAGAACTTTAATACGCATCCAAAATCCCTGTTATCTTTTTCGCGCATAAGCTTTCATTAAACTTGGAACATCAAGAATTAATGCGATTTTTCCGTCACCGGTAATCGTTGCGCCTGACAAACCTAGTGTGCCTTGTAACATCCGGCCTAATGGTTTTATAACAACTTCTTCTTGCCCAACAAGTTGCTCAACAACAAAACCTGCCTTTTGATTACCGACCGTCACAACAACGACATGGCCACTTTTCGGGTGCTCTTCACCCATGGAACCTTTAACCAACCAATCTTTTAAAAAATAAATCGGCAAGGGTTGGTTACGCAGCATAATAACTTCCTGACCATCGACACGGTTTGTATCTGTCAGGTCAAGATTGAAAATTTCGTTAACACTCACTAATGGTAAAGCAAATGTTTGATTGTTTAGCATCACCATCAACGTCGGCATAATGGCTAGCGTTAAAGGTACTTTAATACTAAGCCTCGTACCCTCGCCTAACCTTGAGTCAATATCGACGGTACCATTTAATTGTACAATGCGTGTTTTAACAACATCCATTCCGACACCACGGCCAGATACATCGGATATCACCTCTTTTGTTGAAAAGCCTGGCGCAAAAATTAAATTAAATGCTTCTCTATTATCCAGTCTCGCCGCCGCATCCGCATCCATGATGCCTTTTTTAACAGCAATTCCACGTAAAATATCAGGGTCCATACCACCGCCATCATCACTGATGGATAACAATATATGATCACCCTCCTGTTCCGCAGATAAAACGACGGTACCTGCTCGAGACTTACCATTCGCTTCTCGAACATCTGGCATTTCAATTCCATGGTCGACTGCATTTCTAACAAGATGAACCAACGGATCAGCAAGCGCTTCTACCAGATTTTTATCAAGATCAGTATCTTCACCCTGCAATTCAAGATTAACTTCTTTACTCAGGCTTCGCGCCAAATCTCTAACAACTCGAGGGAAACGTCCAAAAACTTTTTTGATTGGCTGCATCCGAGTTTTCATAACCGCTGACTGCAAATCGGCGGTAACCAGATCCAGGCTTGCTGCGGTCTGAGACACTTCTTCATTATCAAGTGACGCTTCAAGCGTAACTAGACGATTGCGAACCAATACCAATTCACCAACCATATTCATAATATCATCCAACCGTTTGGTATCGACACGAACAGTTGTTTCCGCTTGAGCTGCAGCATCTTTTGCCGCAGGTGGTGTTTTATCGTTGTCTTTATCTTTCGCAACAGCTGGCTTTGTAGGGGGTTCAATCACCACGGCTGGTGCATTTACTGGTTCTGGTATTTCTGGAGCGGGTGCTACTTTTTCAGGCACAGCTACCGCGGCAACTTGCGTATCTGGCTCAGGTACTGATACTGATTTTACAGGACCGCCTCCATGCAGCTCATCTAAAAGAGCATCAAATTCATCTTCGCTAATATCATCGCTGCCCGCCTCTATTACAGATTGCGCCGATGGAACTGCCGGCGAAACGATAGGCTGTGCAGTTTCGGTAGTTGTGCTGGGCATACCCGGCGCACCGCCACCATGCAGTTCATTTAAAAGTGCATCAAATTCATCTTCGTTAATATCATCACTTTCAGCAACAGCTTGCGCTGCTGGCTCTGCCGCCAGCTCTCCATCAAGGGCATCAAGCAATTGTTCAAATTCCTGATCAGTAATATCGTCACTTACTGTTTCTGTTTCTGTTACTGGAACAGTTTCAACTGAGGCTACAGGGATTGTCTCCTGAGCAACCGCCTCAACAGGCGCTGGCTTGGGTGCTGCTGGTGCAGCGCCTGCTGGAATCAAAAGTCCTTTTAAATCCTGTATTAATGCTGCATCCGCGTGTGTTGGCTGTCCACCTGCTCGTACCTCATCAAACATAACATTGAGAACATCTACGACTCTCAGCATCACATCCATCAAATGTGCATCAACAGCACGCTCACCCTGCCTTAATTGATTAAATGTATCTTCGGCTATATGACAAACATCAACCAATGCAGTTAAAGCAATGAAGCTCGCTCCGCCTTTAATAGTATGAAACCCACGAAATACCGCATTTAATAAATCAGAATCATCAGGCGTTTGCTCAAGTCCAACTAATTGCTCCCCAAGGTTATCGAGTATTTCGCCGGCCTCTACGAGAAAGTCCTGAACAATTTCCTCATCTTCTTCAAATGACATCTAGCTATCCTTAAAAACCTAAACTTGACAATAGATCATCGACATCATCTTGAGATGCAACAATCGATTCTGATTCCAGTCCCGGAACCTGGGGCCCTGCTAATTCTGACGGATCCTCAAGACGTTTATCTCCCGGGCCGGATTTAACCCC
>JAOTSL010000117.1 GCA_029864945.1 Gammaproteobacteria bacterium | reverse complement strand
TTGTCACTAACTACAAATTTAACAACACCAGCTACTTGCGCTTGGGAATCAGTAGGGGCAATGGTTACTGCCAGTGCCTCGGCTATTGAGCCGTCTGAATACTCTCCTACAACAACAATATCTTGTGGAATAGTTAAATCGACATTATCTGTTAGTACTATATTTACCAGCACCGCATCGGCTGCAGGTACTGATGTAAAAGTATGGGTAATTGTTCGCCCTTGAAACTCTGCGGTAACAGAGAAAGAGGCAACGTATAATTCAGTGTGAATAAGACCAGTATTGCTAATTGTTGCAAATCGAGGCTCATTTACACTCCAAGTAACATCTGTGGTGATGTTTTCTGACGTATTGTCATCATAGGTTGCAATGAGCGTTAGGGCAGTGGTTGAGTCTGTGGTAAGTGTCGACTCGGTAGTCGAAATTGAAATCCCCGTTAACGTTTTTTGGTTTTGTTCCGTATCACCAGGGTCTAAGTTAACATCTAGAGACATGCTACCTTTACCACAGGCGGTTAATGTAATAACAAAAATCAATAACAAAAACGTAAATAAATGTCGTTTTGAATTAACCATAATGGGCAACCTATTGTGTTATTAAATTAATTACTATTGTTAGGGTATTACTAATAAATTCAAAGTGTTATATTTTTATCGCTGTTTTTAGTATTTACGCTATAATTCGCCTGCCAGTTAATGAGTTATTTAAACTTTTCTGGCTTATTTACGACTTAAAATTACCGTTTTATCAGCTTCTTATGACCTGGATAAAAGTATATAGTTTGGTAGTCTATGACTAAACCTCACTAAGATAGTGCAAAATAACGCAAATATCACGTTTTCCCTGCTTTTAAGGGGATTTCTATTCAATACTATATAATATTAATCGGATTTTGGTGATTTTATGGAATTAAACCTGAATTTAAGCCAGTTAAGGGTTTTAGGGTGCCTAATTGAGAAACAATTAACAACACCAGAATATTACCCTTTAACATTAAGCTCGCTTACCAATGCCTGTAATCAGAAGTCCAATCGCGAACCGGTAATGTCTCTGTCAGAATCCGATGTTTTGGATGCAATAAAGGTATTAGAAGGCAAATATCTGGTTAGAGAAAAACAACTTCCCGGGTCAAGAGTGGCGAAGTATGAGCATAAATTAACGGGTACTTTAACTGATCAATTTGGATTCAAAGATTCAGAAATAGCGGTTTTATCCATATTATTTTTACGAGGCCCGCAAACGCCGGGTGAAATTCGGACGCGAACTCAACGTGCTTGTGATTTTGCAGACATTCACGCAGTTGATCAGGTTTTAAATAACCTTACAGATAAAAATGGCACACAATATGTGAAGGCATTATCCAGACAGCCAGGAAAACGAGAAATTCGTTATTGCCATTTGTTTGGGTCTGATGAACTAAATAATGATCTAAGAGACGAAGAAGTTAACGAATCTACACTATCCAATGAATCAACGGACACAAAAACACATACACAGCAAGAATTTGAAGAGTTGCGTAACGAAGTAACGCAAATTAGAAATGAATTAGATACACTAAAAGCCCAGATGGCTCAGTTAATTAATTAAAGCAGGAATACGAGATAACATGACAGCAATACGACACGACTGGTCAAAACAAGAAATCAACTCACTTTTTGAATTGCCATTTAATGACTTGTTATTTAAGGCGCAAACGATTCACCGAGAAAACTTTGATCCTAATCAGGTTCAGATCAGTACTTTATTAAGTGTAAAAACCGGTGCTTGTCCTGAAGATTGTGGTTACTGCTCACAAAGTTCAAAAAATGATACGGAGCTCGAGCGGGAAAAATTGTTACCTTTGGTCGAAGTAAAAGCCAATGCAGAAAAAGCAAAAGCAGCGGGCGCAACCCGTTTTTGTATGGGTGCTGCATGGCGTAACCCAACTGACAAAAACCTTGATACCGTTATCGAAATGGTTAAAGTAGTTAAAGATTTGGGAATGGAGTCATGCCTTACACTTGGTATGTTAAACCAGAGGCAAAGTAATAAACTGAAAGAGTCAGGACTTGATTACTATAATCATAACCTTGATACATCGCCGGAATTTTATGGAAACGTTATTACTACTCGTACATTTCAAGACAGACTGGACACCTTGAAAAACGTACGCGATGCAGGTATCAATGTTTGCAGTGGTGGAATTATTGGTATGGGCGAATCAGAAAATGACAGAGCATCCATGCTGCAGCAATTAGTTAATCTTGAAAAGCATCCAGAAAGTGTTCCTATTAATTTGCTTGTGCAAGTAAAAGGTACTCCGATGTTTGGACAAGATAAGCTTGATGGAATTAATTTTGTTAGAACCATCGCAGTGGCGAGAATATTGATGCCGGAATCTTTTGTTCGTTTATCAGCAGGACGAACTGAAATGTCCGACGAGCAACAGGCGCTTTGTTTTTTTGCCGGTGCTAATTCTATATTTTATGGTGATAAATTATTAACAACTGACAATCCAGATGCAAATGATGATCTTGATTTAATCCGTCGTCTTGGAATGCATATACAAAAATTGGAAGATAACAATACCAACTCGCCATGTTCAAGTTTTGCTGAGATCAAAAACGAGACTAGGAGCGAGGCTAGCGCTTGATGAAAATTCTCATTACAGGTGCAAACCGTGGAATAGGCCTGGAAATGGTTAAAATTGCGGTTAGTAAACAATGGCAAGTCAAAGCCTGCTGCAGAAATCCTCACGTCGCAGACAAGCTTACAGAAGTTGCAAGAATGTCCGGCGGACTGGTAAGCGTTCATACTTTGGATGTTACCGATAAAGCACAAATACAAGCTTTAGCTTACGAATTGCGCGGCGAAATAATTGACATTCTCATTAATAATGCCGGTGTTTATGGTTCTATGAGTCATCAATTTAACAATATAGATGAACGTGACTGGATTGAGACATTTAAGGTAAACACCATTGCGCCATTAAATATGGCAGAAGCCTTTGTTGAGAATATAGCGTTAAGTAAAAAGAAAATGATAGCAACTGTCAGTAGTAAAATGGGAAGCATATCTGACAACACGTCAGGTGGAAGTTATATTTACCGTTCTACTAAAACAGCGTTAAATGCTGTCGTTAAAAGTATGTCTATTGACCTTGCGTCAAAGGGGATTTGTTGCGTGTTGCTTCATCCTGGTTGGGTAAAAACAGAGATGGGAGGCCCTCACGCCGAGATATCAACACGAGAAAGTGTTAATCAAATTTTTAATACCTTAGAAAGTGCTACCATAAATGACTCGGGTAGTTTTTTCGATATAGACGGCTCTCTTATCGCGTGGTAGTGTTTTTACTCGACGGTAATTAAATATTGAAAATAAATTAAAAAGTAGGAATGAAAATGAAAAACTATTTAAGCATTATTTTTCTTGTCGCAATATTAGGTATGCTGGCAGCTTGCAGTAACAAAGAAAATGAGACGGCAGCCGCTCTTAACCTCTCTAGCGTAACTCAATTAAAAATAATTGACTCTCTTGAAGGTGATGGTAAAAAAGTCAAAAATAATCATCGTGTAGCGGTTCATTATACAGGTTGGTTATATGATGAAGCTGCAGTTGATAAAAAAGGAAAAAAGTTTGATAGTTCCTACGACCGCAGCCGACCATTTGTTTTTTCAATTGGTAATAAAGATGTGATTGCTGGATGGGAACAAGGGTTAATGGGGATGAAAGTCGGCGGCAAACGCACCTTGATCATTCCGCCTGAATTAGGTTATGGTGCAAAAGGTGCCGGATCATCAATACCACCTAATGCAGCATTGATCTTTGATATAGATCTATTGCAAGCTGGCGCATAATCACTTTAGTAAACAGAAATAGAAAAGGTAAGATAATGATTGAACTTGACTCAGGATTAAAATACGAAGTACTGGAAGAAGGTACCGGAACAGAAGCAGTTTCAGGTAATAACGTAACGGTTCATTACACTGGATGGTTGGAAGATGGTACTAAATTTGATTCCAGTCATGACCGAAGTGATCCCCTTCAGTTTTCACTTGGTGCCGGTATGGTAATTAAAGGCTGGGACGAAGGTGTTGCAGGCATGAAAATTGGCGGAAAACGAAAACTAACTATCCCTTCCGATCTCGGTTACGGCGCAAGTGGCGCAGGTGGAGTAATTCCACCTAATGCAACATTGATTTTTGACGTAGAACTCTTAGCCGTTAGTTAATTAAGCGCTGATAAAATATTCTGGTTAAAGCAGGAGAAGCCTTTCTTCTCCTGCTTTAGTTTGGAATGCAGTTCAATTTGAAGCAGTCAGAAAATTTAACTTCTCAAACTTCCCCTCCCTCAAAAAATATAATCAGCGACTAGATATTTCTCGTTGACACTTCTCAAACAACAATAACTCTACTTAACTGCGAATAGATTATCTATTAATAGTGTGGCGGCGGTGTTTCCTGTGAAGAGTCAGCAATGTTAGATGAGGGCTGATTTTCGATCTGACTACTTATTTTCATTAATTGTTTTTTAAATAACATCATTTCAGTTTGCTGATGAGTTATTACCTCGTTAAGCTCTTGGATTGTGTGTTCCTGAAATGCCAGTTTGCTTTGAAGGTCGATAATTTTATCACTCAACAACTGGTATTCAGGTGAATTTTTAACATCGTTCATTGTGTGTTGCTCATCTGTTGAAAAAAGCTACCAACGGCGGTTGATAGTGCTTCTGATCTCTCTGGGTTTCTAAATATCTGTAATATTTTATTACGCTTGCCTGGCATAAACATTTGATCGTTCATTAAGGCATTAAATAGTGGTATACCGTTAGTATTTAGTGCCAGTTTTTCCAGGTATAAAGTTAATAAAACGTTGTCTTCAAGTGCTTCCCATGATTTTGCAGCAATCATCACTAGCACTGCTGGGTTATTGCTGAACTTACTTTGAAGAATTTCAGTTAGAGCAGTTATTTTAAATTTCTCAGGTGCTGAACTGGCGAGCACTCGTACACAGCTAACTAGCCGGTTTACCGTTTCAGTGTTTTCTTCTTGCTGAATATAACTTCGAATTAGCTTGGAAATTTCACCCATTAATTCTGGGCTGCATATTTCATTTTCCAGGGCATTACAGAGTGCGCAAAAAGGTTGCTCGGGTAAATAGGAAACTGCATTACACAAAAGTGCATTAACCTCTGGTTCACTTTGCCTTACTGCCACATCGGCAAAACCCTGAAGACCTAGATGTTGCCAGTTTTGATAATCATTACTTGTAAGGTACTTAAGTGTTTCCGCTAAAAAGCCTGACGCAGGCAGACCTAAAATCTGTTTCGCCTTAGAATGAAAAATTGCCATATTTTCTTCTGTGGGCTTAAAAACATAGGGATTATCTTTTAGCGCGTGAGTTAATTTATTTTCACTTTGAGCCTTATTTGTGATCTGCTCGCCTATGCGAGACAAAAGCATATCCAAAAATTCATCACGTGACGCAACGTTAATAAAGCCTCGCTCATCTAATGGCATACGAACAAACCAGATATTATGTTGCTCTTTGTTTTTTATGTTCCAGAACAACAGACCAACCCAAGCAGTTTGCTGATAGGGATACGGGTAGGGCAGACTACCTTGTTCAAATTTCTGGAAATCTTTTAAGGAAATTTTACTGACGCGACGGCCCATATCAAAAATACGTATTTGCGTGTCTTTGTCGGTTAAAAAATGACTTAGGGAAATTGGATGACTCATAATAAATGTTGTCGCTTACGGCTGGATATAAATGCTGAAATATTGAGCCGCATATTATAGATGCTTACAAACTTTTGGCCAACTGCTAAATATTTGGGATAGGTTATGCGGGTTTTTTCGACAAAACCCGCATAACTAATTGTATTATAGAATGTTATTTTGCATACAACCAATGGCGCACTATTTGATGGCCGACACCAAATAATCTAAAACGGGACTATTAACCTTAGCAGGAGAGGCAATCGCCGGTGACAAATGTTGCGGAGGCTGCAATATATCCCGCTCGATTAATGAATTTAGGGTGTCGAGAAATTGAGCGCCTGTCTTACCTATTAACAGAGCTGAAATATCCTGTTTTCTATACAAGGCAACTAGGTCTCGAAAACCACTGAGATATAAGTAATCTTTAGTAAAGCCACCTCCTCGAAAAACCCGAGTACAAAGACTAAATGCTTCATCAATCGATACATCGTAATCCTCACGTAAGTGGTTATAAACGCCGTGAAAACTCATACCGTTAATCATCATTTCAACTGCCAATACGCGTAGAGAAAGTTGCTTAAGACGCTGTAGATTAATATTACCCGAGAGATATTCGCATAAAATTGCCAAACCCTCCTGGGTATAAGTATTACCCGGCAACCCTAGTTTGAAAATATGTAATGGCTGCGCGATGGCATTAACGGTAGTAACCATATGTACGCCTAATTCGTGTTGAATCAAGGCATCCAGTTCCAGTTTATTCAAGCGCACATTACGATTAATCAGCAAAGTTTTACGTGAATTATCGACCATCGCTTTTGCAACAAGTCGGGTAGATAATATTACACGACAATCAAGCTGATAATCTTTGGCTGCCTTTTCAAAAATGCTGACAGCTTCTTCAGCACTAATATCATGTGGCGGCTCTTCGTAACCGGGAAGCTCGCAGGCGTGAAGAATAAAGCGGGCATTATCAATATCTGTTTGGCTAGGCTCCCCATAATAACGCAACGAGTTGTATAAAAAATGCGGCGTACCTACATTCGCCAGCAACTCCACCTTAGTTGCGTAACTATCAACGACCGCACGATACAGACTTCGTATTGATGGGTCGGTAATTTGTGATACTGGTAATTTATATAACTGCTCGCGAAAGGAGTAAGGGTCTAGTCTTAATTGGCGGTAACGAAAATCCGGACTATATTTAAACTGGGACAGAAATTTTCGTTTTTCCTGTTGAATATTTATAGGATTTACGTAGTGCAAAGTTTCGATGTTTTTAGCAAGACGATTAAGTGCCTTATCAACTTTAAATACTAAAGGCTCAATATTGGACGGCAGCAAATCTGCCTGTTTGAGTTTAGCTCGCTTTAACGTTTTGTTAAATGCTGACGCGGCCTCAAGAACCGCAAGGTATAAACCCTCCTGCAATTTCTCAAGAACGAGAGGAAAAACCTCCCCGTTTTCCTCATCCATGAATATTTTTTTTATTTCCAAGGGGATAATAAGTGTATTTGAAAAAAACTCTCGTACAAATGCTGCCTGATACCCTCTGCCTTGAAAAACGGTATTGCGTTCAACGGTCATTGTTAGGTTCGGTAATGATATTCTTGATAACTTCTTTTCAATGACTGTTAATGTATTTCTCCAGCGCCGCACATCAACCTGTGACGTACCGATATTAAACACAGGCGCATCTTTATATTTTCGAGTTTGCCAGTTATAACTGTGTACATCTACCAGCATAACTGCACCGAAACGTGCCTCCAACGCGCTAAGTAAGGCTTTCAATATTCGGTAATAACGCGCATGTTTAGTCAGTGACGCATCGCGTTGTGATGCGGTTAAAGGTGATTTCCAAACATAGTGCCCCCAAGCAGATTCGTAAATACAGGATTCTGGCGGGCGATTTAAGTCATACTCGTAACGAGAGTCCCTAGCCACAAGGGTAATAGGAAATGAGTCAATCATTTCGTCAGTGTAAGGGTCTTCTTCCTGCAGGCGGTCAGCCTCATTTATCAGGCACTTTTTTTTCAGTAGTGAGTTTAACTCTCTACCGGCATGAATCGCAGAGCAAACATACGGTACATACTCACGTATGCGAAGGACAAATGCACCATCTGGCAATTCGGCTTCAAAAATCTCACCCGTTGAAATTGCAGCAATAATTTCATCTTCAGAGAGCGTCTGCATCTTCAATCACCTGGCGAAATTGATTTTTTCGACTAACTACCCTTTCTTTTGCATTCACAACACTTTCAACAAAATCGATAACTTGCTGCTGTAACTTAACCCGATTGAGTTTATTTATGCGTGTAATGCCTCCTGGGCTTAGTACATTCACTTCAATTAACTTTTCACCAATAACATCAATGCCGGTAAAATACAGTCCGTCACGCACCAGTT
Source organism: Gammaproteobacteria bacterium (assembly GCA_029864945.1). Taxonomy (GTDB): domain Bacteria; phylum Pseudomonadota; class Gammaproteobacteria; order S012-40; family S012-40; genus CALZJE01. Next base: position 1,036 of record JAOTSL010000117.1, on the reverse strand, counting down.
TTGGGCCGATATATTTACATAACTTTTGTTCTTGTTTAGTTAGTTTATGCTTAACAACTGTGCCGCCTGCGTGGATATTAGAGCGAACATCCCCAGCAGCAGGTACGCGACGCATGGCGCCAATAGGTTCGCCGTTAAGCATTAGTATTCTAACGTCTCCATTTTCTGCACCGTGCACATAGTCTTGTAGGATTACATAATTGCTTCCTTTGCCATGCTCATCGCCGCCGATATAAAAATCGAGTAGTGAGTTAAAACTTTGACGTGCACTTCTTTCCAGAACTATCACACCTCGACCACCAAACCCGTCTAGTGGTTTCAGAATCATTTTGTCACCCTCGGACTCGTCAAAAACACGCTCCAGGTAGGCCCGACTTTTAGATACATGTGTGGCAGGAATATATTGGCTTGCAGCATCCTGAAAGGAGGCCATATACAATTTGTTATTCGCTATTCGTATACCGTCCAGATCGTTCATGATAAATGTGTCATCTCGTACCGAATCTAGAAAATTTAGAGCCAGTATGTCCAGAGGTGGGTTTGCACGCATGATAATGGCGTCAAATCCAGCAAGAGGTAACTGCGAATGTCTGAACTTAGCGTTTTTGTAAAAATTGGGAATATTGTCGGTGACTTTTTCTGTTTTTTTAATTACATCACAAAAAGCTATCGCTACACTGTCGCGAATTGTAAGATTATTGACGGTTGAAAGGGCGACGGTATGCCCTCTAATAACGCATTCATGAATTAATCTCAGAGTTGTATCTGATTCAGGCTCAACTCGATTCCAAGGGTACATGATAAAACAAATTTTCATCGTTTAGGTTACTCAGTGTAGAGTCGAAGGCTTTGCCTAAAAACCTTCGAGATAATTTAGGGTTGGCATATGATACACTAAATAATTGTAAGTGCTAGCTGTAAGTAGAGTCTCCTCAAAAAGTCTAATTCCATGATATTTATGGAAAATATTAGTGCATAGGGTATAATAGTGCACGAAATACAGTGATTCATTGCCAAAAGGTGTGCACCTATGATT